>CAYMHP010000201.1:0-3112 GCA_964390225.1 uncultured Solibacteraceae bacterium | reverse complement strand
CGGCCGCGAGACGGATGTGCTGCCCGTCCAACGCAACCCCGTGCTGTTCGCCGGAACCGTCCCCGGAGTTAGCCCGGTTACGGCCAACAATCCGAATCTGACGTCGGGAAGCTACAACGCCAACGGCGGGCGCGGGCGGGCCAACAACATCACCATCGACAACATCACCTCGAGCGACGTGGTCACTACAGGCGTGGGCGGCACCCAACTCGGGCCGCTCAATTACGAGCAGATTCAGGAAGTCAAACTCATCACCAACAATTTCGATGCGGAATTCGGACGCAACGGCAGCTCGCAACTGCAGTTCATCACCAAATCCGGGACCAACGAGTTGCACGGATCGGCGTACGAATTCTTCCGCAATAACGAGCTGAATGCCCGCGATTTCTTCGACATGACAGGCCGCGCGACGGCGACCCGGCAAAACGAGTTCGGATTTGCCGTGGGAGGCCCCATTCGCCGCAACCGCACCCATTTTTTCGCTGCCTTCGATGACAACCCGGTGCGCGGAGCGGGAACGGTTCGCGTGGCCCTGGTACCGACCGCGGCCATGATGGCCCAAGTGACCGATCCAACTTCACAGAAACTACTGCAGCTCTATAATTTACCGACGGCTGACGGGGGCCGCCTGCCGCAATCGGGGCGGAACTGGCAGAATGCGCACCAGTTCTCGATCCGCATCGATCACCAGTTCTCGCTGCGAGACAGCCTGACCGGCCGTTACGCGCAGTATTCGCAGGAGGGAACTAACCCGAGCACCACTTTCCTGGCGACCAACCTGGCCGGGTTCGGCAGCGACTACGTGAACCGGCCCCAGAACGTCAACCTCACCGAAACGCACCTGATCTCCTCTGTCGCGGTAAACGAATTCCGCTTCGGGTTTGGACGAGTCTCGCCGGTTTTCCGGCCACAGTTTTCCGCGGCCGGTCCGTTCATTCAGATCTCCAGTGGAGAAGTTTCCTCGTTCGGGGAAACGCCCATTTACCCGCAAGGGCGCGTAGAGAACACCTATCAATACGGAGACACCATCGCCTGGATGAAGGGCGCCCACAATCTAAAAGCCGGGGCGGACGTGTACCGGTACCAGGTGAACAGTTTTGCCGACGGCAGCGTCGGCGGCGTCTACCGGTTCGCTACCTGGTCCGATTTTGCGGCCGGCCGCCCCACCTCCTACAACCAGAACTTCGGGACCACCTACCGGGGCCACCGGGTCACCAATTCCTCGTATTTCCTGCAGGACGATTGGCGCGTCAAACGGAACCTGACCATCAACCTGGGCGTGCGCGCCGAAGTGGCAGGAGCGTTGAACGAGGTCAATGGACTCACATCGAATCTCGACCTCACCTGCGGGGATCCGATCGGAGCGGCAGGGAAAGGACCGCTGGGCTGTTTCACGACCGGCCGTTCCCCTTACAATACGAATGTCAACTGGGCTCCGCGTGTCGGCTTCGCCTGGAACGTGGGGAGCAGCGCCAACACCGTGGTGCGCGCCGGTTACGGCATCGCCTATGATTTCCTTTTTTTGAACCCCATTCTGAACCAACGAAGCCTGCCCCCCTTCATGTATTCCGGCTCGCTGAGCGGGGTCTCCTCATTCGTGGGCGACAACAGTTGGGCCAACCTTGTGGCGGGAACCGCGCAGGTACAGGCCCTGGCTGCCACATCGGTAGGAGTGTTCAACCCGGCCTCGAGGAATTTCGGCACTCTCAACCCGATCATCCATCCCGGCCTGCGCAATCCGCAGACGCAACAGTGGAGCTTCGGAATCGAACGCAACCTCGGTCACGACATCGTAATTTCGGCAAGTTATGTGGGGTCGAAATCCAACTACTTGCAGCGTACCCGGCCAATCAACCTGATCGCGAATCCGCCCACGGCCGCCAGCAGTCTGGAGGATGAGGCGGCACGCCTGGGGCAGTTCAAAGCCGCCGTGGCGGCGAGCAACGGCAATACGGCCACTCAGAGCGATCGAATGGATCCGCGGTTCAACGATGTCAACCTGCTCGATAGCTCGGCGAACTCCAATTACCACTCGTTCCAGTTTCTCGCCCGCCGAGCGTTCAAGCACGGCTACTTCTTGCAGGTCGCGTACACGTTCTCCAAGTCGATCGATGATGTTTCCGATGCGCAGGGTGTGCTGCTCAACGACAGCTCCAACCAGCAGAACCCGTTGAACAACCGCGATAACCGGGCGGTGTCGCAGTTCGACATTCCGCAACGGCTCGCCATCACGCACGTCTGGGAGTTGCCTTTCGGGAAAGCGCTCGCAAATCCTGTGCTGCGGGCGGTGGCCTCTGGCTGGTCGGTCTCTGGAATTTCGAGTTACCGCTCCGGTTTCCCGGTCACCTTTGACGCCGGGCCGCGGTTTTCGATCCAGCCGATTGCAGTCACGGGCGTCAGCGGCGGCGTGATGCGGGTCAACGCAGCGGGGCCGTTCTCGTTTGATCCGCGGCCGGCGGGAAGCGCCGGGGCGCCCAGCGGCATCACCGGCGGTTCCGCGCCGATTTCGGCATACGCGGCTAGCCTGGGCCTATCGCAACCGCTCCTCGGGAATTTTGGAACCCTGGGCCGGAATACGCACCGTCTCAATGCCGCGCCCAGTTTCGACTGGAGCGTGTTCAAAAGCACCGCAATCCGTGAGCGGCTGAAACTCGAACTGCGCGGAGAGTTTTATAACCTGTTCAACAACGTAGTGTTCCAGGACGTCACGCGCACCATCACAAGCAGTGCCTTTGGCCAGTACACCACCGTCGCGACGGACGCCCGCAAGGTGCAGCTCGGCGCACGGCTAGTTTTTTAGCACCTAGAGCAACTGCTCCATTACGCCGACGAGGTACTCCTGATCGAAGCTGCCAGACCGGTAGGTGCGCGCATCGAAGAACCGCCACATACTCTTTTCGTTTTCCACCGTATAAAAGAGGAGCTGCTCCTCGATCAGATCCTTCTCCAGCAGGTCCTGGTTGAAGGCGCGGACCGAACCCTCCATCGTGTAAGGGATGCGGAACTCCTCGGTCGAGATCAGTTCGGAGCTGGCCGCGAACTCGATCTGCAGGATCCGGCCACGCGCGTTGACCTGGATCAGATTCGGACCCTCTTCCTGGAAAGCCTCATC
>CAYMHP010000200.1:0-11820 GCA_964390225.1 uncultured Solibacteraceae bacterium | reverse complement strand
TTTAGAGCGGCGGCGATCAGCTTGGGCGGCTGGAGGATCGAAAGCACGTTGTGGATGGGCACACCCGCGCCTAACGACCGCCGGCGCGACGGCGAGAGCTTAGTCGCCCTTTTTGAATTCGCGCTCGATGCGGCCTACGTAGCGGATAGTTTCGGAAAAAGGCGGAACGCCGTTGTACTTGTCGACCGCGGCGGGGCCGGCATTGTAGGCTGCCAGCGCGTGGCGGAGGCCGCCGTTGTATTTCTCCAAAAGCTCACGCAGGTAGCGGGCGCCGGCATCCACGTTCTGCGCGGGGTCGTGCGGGTTCGCTCCTAAAATCTGCGCGGTGGATGGCATCAACTGCATCAGGCCGATCGCGCCTTTGGGGGAAACGGCGCCGGGCTCGAAGTTCGATTCCGCGGCCATCACGCTGCGCACCAGTTTGCGAGGAAGTCCCCATCGGTCGGCGGCTGCGTCAGCGAGCTGTTGCGGAGCGAGCATCGCCTGCGCGGCCGGAGCGCTCGAGGAAGCGGGCGGGACGGCGGCAGCGGCCCCAGCTACAGGTTCGTCGGCTTCGAAGCGGACCACGTCGCCGGCCGGCATTTCCACGTATCCGCTGCCGGTGTACAGGCGAAGGTGCGCGCCCTCCGTTTCGTGGCGGTCCACATGCAAGCGCGCGCCGCTAGCCAGAACGGCGGATTCGCCGGCGAACGCGGCAGTGGCAGCCAGGATCAGAAGTACTAGAACAGGCATTGAGACACTAGCACTATTATGACGCAGAGGGCTGAGAAATCGCGCAAAAGTGTTATATATTCGGCTGTGGACCCACTACAGCGCTTTCCGAACCGTGTAGCTTCGAAGAGGCAGTTGGCGATTTGATATCTTGGAGATAGCCCCTCGGGTATGCCCTTTTACATCCAGCCGATTCGAGAATTCCTGGTTCGGCCCGCCTTGCCTGCTTCCCTGTCGCGAATGCCGGAGCTCGCCTACAACCTGTTATGGAGTTGGGAGCCCATCATCCGGGCGGTATTCCGCCGCCTCGAGCCCACGCTGTGGCGCGACTGCGGGTACAACCCGGTTTTGATGCTCGGCCGGGTCTCGCAATTGACTTTGAAGAAGGCCGCCGCCGACCCGCGCTATCTGGCGTTATACAAAATGGCGTGCGACACCTATGACGCACGCGTGCGCAAAGGTCCACCGCCCACGGACGGCAAGCTGATCGCTTATTTTTCCGCGGAATATGGGCTTACGGAGTGCCTGCCGGTGTACTCGGGCGGCCTCGGGATTCTCTCGGGCGACCACTTGAAGTCGTCGAGCGACCAGGACTATCCTCTGATCGGCCTCGGGCTTTTGTACCAGCAGGGCTATTTCCGGCAGTTTCTGAATCCGGACGGATGGCAGCAGGAGCGCTATCCGATGAACGATTTCTACACGCTGCCGATCACGCCTGTGAAAGATGCGGCGGGGGAGGACTTGAAAGTCACGGTCAAGTTGCCCACCGGCAACGTGTTTATTCAGGTCTGGAAACTGGAGGTGGGGCGGATCACGCTGTTCCTGCTCGACACCAACATTCCGGAGAACGTGCTGCCGCAGGACCGCGACATTACCGATTCGCTGTACGGCGGCGACACGGATACGCGCATCCGGCAGGAGATCGTTCTGGGCATCGGGGGCATGCGGGCGCTCGGGGCGATGGGGCTGAAGCCGACCGTGTTCCACATGAACGAGGGGCACTCGGCGTTTCTGGCGCTGGAGCAGGTGCGCGTCTACATGCGGGATGAAAGGCTGACGTTCGAAGAGGCGCTGGAGGCGGCGCGCACCAGCAATGTCTTCACCACCCACACGCCGGTGCCGGCGGGCATCGACCTGTTTGACCCCGGCCTGATGTACCACTACTTCTCCGAATATTGCGGCGAGGTGGGCATCGACTTCCAGCAGTTGATGTCGCTCGGCCGCCGCAACTGCTTCGATCGCGACGAGCGCTTCTCCATGGCGGTGCTGGCGTTGAACACGTCAGCCTACCGCAACGCGGTGAGCCGGCTGCACCGGCAAGTCTCGCAGGAGATGTTCCACGACATGTGGCCGCAGTTGCCGGTGTGGGAGGTACCGATCACCTCGATCACTAACGGCGTGCACCTGCCCACCTGGCTCAACGGAGACCTGGCATCGCTTTACGACCAATACCTGCAGCCGGACTGGCGCGAACGTTTCAACGATCCCTCGATTTGGGAGCAGGTGGCCGACGTTCCCGACGAGGAGTTGCTCGAGGTGCACCGGCGGCGGAAACGGCGGCTGGTCAATTTCGTGCGCGCGCGGGCGCACGCCTCGGCTTTGCGCCGGCAAGCCTCGGCGCCGGAGGTGCGGCGGGCGGCGGAGGTGCTCGACCCGAATGCATTCACCATCGGGTTTGCGCGGCGGTTTGCTACGTATAAGCGCGCCACTCTGCTGTTCCGCGACGTGGAACGGCTCAAGCGCATCCTTCTGAACAAAGACATGCCGGTGCAGGTGGTGATTGCCGGCAAGGCGCATCCCAAAGACCAGCCCGGAAAGAGCTACATTCGCGAGATCGTGCAGCTTTCCCGCGACCCCGATTTGTGGAAGCACCTGGTCTTCCTGGAAGACTACGACATGAAGGTGGGGCGCGAGTTGGTGCAGGGAGTCGACGTCTGGCTGAACAATCCGCGGCGCGGCGAAGAGGCGTGCGGCACCAGCGGAATGAAGGCCGCGATCAACGGGGTTCTCAACCTCAGCATTCTCGACGGCTGGTTCGATGAAGCTTACGAGCGCCTCGGTGGTTGGGCCATCGGCGAACGCGAGCCCTATTCCGAGGACCAGGACGCGCTGCACGCCAGCGCGATCTATTACCTGCTGGAAAATGAAATCGTGCCGATGTTTTATGAGCAGAAGGAGCAGACGCCGCGCGAATGGATCCGGCGCGTGAAGCAGTCGCTCATGTACATCAGCCCGAATTTTGATTGCCGCCGGATGGTGCGGGAGTACATGAGCGAGCTGTACGAGCCGGCTCACTCGCAGCACATCCGCATCATGAAAAGCGATTACCAGTTCGTGCACGACAAGGCGCGCTGGAACTCGCGCATCCGCGAGGTGTGGGATCGCGTGCGTTTCGTGGAAGCGGGCCCCGGGCCTGGGGGCTCGGTGACCAGCGGCAAACCGGTACCGGTGCGGGCGGCGCTCGACTTGGCCGGGCTGACGCCGGAAGACGTGCGGGTGGAAGTGGTGATGGGCCGTGTCGACAGCAACGGCAACCTGGAGGACACCGAAGTCATGGTGCTGCCGGCGGTGGAACAGCAGGGCTCGGTGGCGGTGTTCGGCAAAGATATTATTCCGGAGCGTACCGGCCGGCTGGGGTACGCGCTGCGTGTCAGTCCGAACCATTTCGACGATCCACTGACGCGCCCATGCACGAGTCTCTTGAAGTGGAGTTCGGTGGGCTAAAAAATCCGCGTGCATTGACGCGGGAAATGTGGTACATATAAATTTGTAGCAGTGGGGTTTCCGAACGGTTCAGAACACGCTTCGGTACCCGCATGTTCCCTCCGGTAATTCAACGATAACCGCTGGCGCCAACGTTGGCTATTTAGCCGTGGTTCATCGAAGGGGTCTCAGAGCGCGGGGGCAATTTGCTGATTCACCGGACTTCGGATACATCTCTTTTGCCCTGCTAATTACGGAGCATTCTCTCCCATGGACAGCGATCGCAAGTACCGACAACCCGGGTACATGGACTCGGAGCGCAACGGCCAAGGCTTTCGCGAGGACCGTCCCAAGCCGCAAGGACCGCGGCCCCCGATTGATGTGACAGGCCCGCGGCTCCCGCGATTGGTGCAGCACGTTGCGGCCTCGCGATGTTTCAACTGCGCGACGACCCTGCCGCCCGACACCGCGTTGAACGGGACCTGCCCGAAATGCAATGCGGAACTGCACTGCTGCAAGCAGTGCTCGCATTTCGAGCCCTCCACCCGGTTTCAATGCCTCAAACCCATCCCAGTGCGGATTCCGGTTAAAGACAAGGCCAACGAGTGCACCCTGTTTACGCCGCGCGTGACGGTGGCGCGGGAAGGAACGGCGAACGGGCCGGCGGTTGCACCGCCCGCGAATTCCGGCCCGCCGGCGCCGCGAAACCCCGAAGACGCTCGCAACGCCTTCGATAAGCTCTTCAAGAAGCTGTAACACCCGTCTCTCTATTCCCCGTCTAACCCGTCCTCAGCAGAGTCGCGCCTTGTCACACGCGGCTGAGGTTGCCCCCGCGGTCGTCTGAGCCGAGCTTCGCGTTTCAGCCCCGGAGGTTAATGCCGGCGGTCAGCCGCGCGGACCGCAGTTCAGCCCCGTCCCGTTGGGGGCCGGTGAAAAATGCGACCCGCGCTCTTACGGGACGCGCTGAAATGCTCTCTTCAGCCCTGCCCGTGAGGGCGGGGGTTGCAGTCTCCTAATGAACCCCCGGCGTTACCGCGGCCGAAAGACGCCGATCGCGTTTGTAGGTATTCCAGATTAGTCTGTCTGTTTATCCTGCATCACAGCGCGCGAATCGCGCGTAACCATCTTCTTTTCTGTGCGGCACCAGGCGTGCATTCTGCTCATCGGAAGGAGAGATCCGGTGAGCGATCCATCTACATACTGGCTTACCATCACCAACATTGCGCTCGGCGTCGTGGTCCTCGCCTGCTGCGTTGCGGTTGCTTTCGGCGTGCTGCAGGAGGTAGCCGCGAGACGCAAGAAGCGCGCGGCCCTGGCTGAAATGGATGACGAGCTTTCGACGCTGCTCGGAAGAGATGCGGACGGCCACGTGTTCGACGTCCTCGGCCTGGGGCTGACCATGGCCGATGGCGGCGAGCGGCTGCGAAAAAAAGAGAAGCGGTAGCGCCATGACGTGCCCATTCCTGAAAGAGGCGGCGGTGAAGTACTGCCAGGCGGCCGGCATGCGGAAAATGATTCCCCTGGCGCAGGCTGGGGCGGCCCAGGAAAAATGCTCTTCGGGTGAACATCGCGACTGCGCCGTCTATCGCGGCTGCCCGCCCGAGAGCAACGGCCGCGAGGCCTGTCCGTTTCTGCGCGAATCGCTGATGCAATACTGTTCCGCCGCGCCGGTCGCCAAGTTGATTCCGTATAGCGAACCGGCCCTGTCGCGTTGCGGCAGCGATCGCTATCGCTACTGCGAGCTGTACCTGACGATGTCGCATCCGCCGGCGGCGGTGGAAAGCGTGGACGGCATTCCGATGCCGGGCTGGCTGCGCTACACGGCCAATCACATGTGGGTCGATGTGACCGATGAGGGCATATGTCACGCCGGCATCGATGCGTTTTTCAGCCGCGCGCTCGGCAAGATCGAAACCGTGACATACGTCTGCCCCAAGGCGTTCCGGCGCGCGGCAGTCGTATTGCGGGCTGCCGGAGTCGACGTGGAAGTGGTATTTCCGAACCCCCTGCGGGTGACCTCCTGCAACCCGTACGCGCGGGCGAACCCCGCCAGCATCGAATGCGAGCCGTATACCAGCGGATGGCTGTTTGAGGGAGCCGCCGAGCCGGAGACCACGGCTGATTTGTTCGAGGGCGCGGAAGCGCGGCAGTGGATGGAGCGCGAGCACCTCCGCATGAACGAATTTCTGCAACGAACGACCGGCTGCGGTGCGCTGGCCGATGGAGGCGCCCTGGCCTGCGGTGTTGCGAGCCAGCTCGATCGCAGCCAGATGCTCGCTCTCTTTCATGAGTTCTTCTCGCCTTACGCGAGTGGAAGGAAAGAAGCGTGAGAGAACGACGCAAATTCGTTTTTGCGGCAGGAGTGCTGGCCGCCCTGGCGGCGGGCTGGCTGTTGTTCCCCCGCGCCATTTATGAGCGCCGGGCGCAGCCGGTGGAGTTCAGCCACAAGGCGCACACCGAAGCCGGCGGCATGAAGTGCGAAGGCTGCCACGAGTTCCGCGCCGATGGAACCTTCTCCGGCATCCCGCGCTTGGAAAAATGCGCGGGCTGCCACGCCGCCGCGATGGGCACGACCAGGGCCGAGAAGCATTTCCTCGAAGCCTATGCCACGCCGCAGCGGGAGGTGCCGTGGGCCATCTACGCGCGGCAGCCCGAGAACGTGTACTTCTCGCATACGACGCACGTGAAGCTGGCGCATCTCGCGTGCGAATCCTGCCACGGCAGCGTCGGCAAGAGCAGCTCTCCCGCGGTATACGAGCAGGACCGCATCAGCGGCTACTCGCGGGAGGTCTGGGAGCGCATGAAGATGGACGATTGCGTGGCGTGCCATCGGCAGCACGGGCTCGAGCATAGCTGCCTGGATTGCCACAAATAGAGGCGCACCATGACGACGACTCGCAGAGACCTTTTCAAATTCGGGGCAGGGGCGGGCGCCGGCCTGGTGTTTACTCCCGCTCCATGGCGGGTGATCACGGACGGCGCCCTCTGGTCGGAGAACCAGCCGTGGATTCCGCGGCCGGCGCGCGGCGAGATTCGCACGCGCTTCACGCATTGCGCGTTGTGTCCGGCGGGCTGCGGAGTAAGGGCCCGATGCGTGGGCGATCAGCCGGTCTCGCTCCTGGGGCTTACCGGCGAGCCGCTCTGCGCGCTGGGACTGACGGGACATCAACTGCCGTATCACCCGGCGCGTGTGCACGGCCGCGAAGCTGGCGCGGCTGCAACGATCCAGCGTGGCGTCGCGGAGTGGGGCGCGCGCGAATCGGTCGCGGTCCTCGATTTGCGGCCGGGAAGGACCGCCTCGTGGACATACCGCCGCGCAATGGCGCGGTTGCCGCATGGGTTGTATCTGGCGCCGAAGCCGATTCTGCCGGCAGTCGATCTGGCGAAGGCGCGAACCGTGCTCAGCGTCGGAACTCCCGTGCTGGATGGCTGGGGCACACCGGGCAACGTACTGGCCGAGCGCGCGCACTTCCGGCTCATCCAGGCGGAAGCATTCGAATCGCATACGGCCGCGATGGCCGACGCATGGCTGCCTATACGGCCCGGCAGCGAAAGGGCTCTGGCGTTGGGCATCGCGAAAGCCCTCGGCGGCGAGGGAATTCCGGTGATTGAAGCGGCATCACGCACGGGCCTCGCCGAACAGCGGATTCTCGCGCTCGCGCGGGAGCTGAAAGAGAACGGGCCCTCGCTCGTGCTCGCCAGAGAAGAGTCGCCTGCAATTCTCGGTTTGAATGGGCTGCTGGGCAATTCGGGAACCACGGTAGTGGCGCGCCGCGAAGCGCCGGTTCCCGCGAGTTGGAACGATGCGGCGCCGGTGACGGATCTCGCGTCGGTTCGCGACGGCTCCATACGGGTGCTGTTGATCGACGAAGGGGCGCCGGGCGCGTATATTCCGTGGGCGACCATTGAGCGAAAACTGGTCGCCCAAAACCGGTTCGTGGTGACCTTCGCGCCATTCCGCAGCGGCTACGCCCGCCACGCGGATTACGTGTTGCCGTCCGCGGTATATCCGGAAGCCGCCGGCGATGTTCCGCAGGCCGTCGACTCCGTGCGGCCGCGGTTTCGCCTCACTGCGCCGCTGGTCGCGGCGCCTGAGGGGATGGTGAATCCCGCGGAATTCGTTGCAGGACTGGCTGGCGTGCCCGCCGAAAACGCTCTGCGCGAGCGCGCCGATGCCATCCACAAAGCCGGCCAGGGCACGTTGCGCAGCTATGCGGAAGGCCGATCGGCACCGGTCAGCGAAGTAACGGCCGATGAGTTTTGGAAGATTCTGAACGAGGGCGGAAGTTGGACGGGGCCGGAGCAGACCAACCTACCCAGGCCGGCGCTCCACTTGGGCGGCACCGAAAGGGAGCCGCTTCGCGAGGATAGCAGTTTCCCGCTGATCGCCGTGGTTTGCGATGGGCCGGCGATGGCGGGCAGCGAATCGCCGCTCATGTCGAAGCTCTACCGGGAATCGAGCCTGCGGATTTCACCGGGAAGCGCATCGCTTAACCCAAGAACCGCCGCCGAATTCGCGCTGCGCGACGCATGCCGTGCCACGTTGGCGACACGCTGCGGAAAGCTTCCGGTCACGGTGGCGATCGACTCCGGGGTGCCGCCCGGGGCCGTGCTACTAGCCGCCACTCCGGGAGTGTTGGATATTTGCGGCGCGACGATGCGCGCCAAGGTGGTACGGTCATGAGCAACAACTGGAAACCGGCCCGGTACGGCATGTCGATCGACATCGACCGTTGCACCGGATGCGGCGCCTGCATGGTGGCCTGCGCGGTGGCGAACAACATCCCGGCAACCCCCGAGGGCGCCAACGATCGCAAAGGCATCACGTGGATCCGCATCTACCAGGTGGATAACGGCGAGGCGTGGCCGAATCGCCGCTCGGCGTTCGTTCCGATGCTGTGCCAGCAATGCGGACATGAGACGCCGTGCATGGCGGTATGCCCGCAGCAGGCAGTGGCCGTGGACCCCGCCACCGGGATCGTTGGACAAATGCCGGAACGCTGCCTCGGTTGCCGCTACTGCATGGCCGCGTGTCCGTATCACGCGCGCTATTTCAACTGGTGGGACCCGGTCTGGCCGGCGGGCATGGAGCGCACGCTGAATCCCGACGTCGCGCCCCGAATGCGCGGCGTGGTGGAGAAGTGCAATTTTTGCCACGGCCGCTGGCATGCGGCCAAGCAACGCGCCGCGGCGCGCGGCCAGCGGGAGATCGACCCCGCCGAGTACGTACCGGCGTGCGTAGAGGCCTGCCCCACTGGCGCGATTCGCTTCGGCGATTGGAACGATGCGGGGAGCGCTCCGGCGCAGGCGGCGAAGAGCGCCGATCAGTTTCGTCTGCTCGAGCAACTCGGTACCGATTCCAAGATTTACTACCACTCCAAACGCGGCTGGGTGCGCCAGATCGCCAGCGCGCCCGGTGGAAAGGAGAAGGCTCGTGGATAGAGAATGGATCGCCCGTGGAGTGCGGCGCTGCCCGATGGCGCAGTTTCTGGCCTGGATTTTGCCGTGGTCGGGATTGCTGGTCTTTGGGCTTTACGCCGCGGGGCTCTGCCTGATTAAGGGCTTGAACCAGACCAACATGGATAACCGCTTTGCCTTCGGTCTTTGGATCTTTCTCGATCTCACGGTGATCGCGTTGGGCGCGGGAGCGTTCTTCACCGGTTTTCTGCTCTACATCCTCAAGGTGAAGGAACTCAGCGCGGTGATCAACAGCGCCGTGGTCATCGGGCTCGTCTGTTATAGCGGAGCCGTGGCGGCGCTGCTGGTGGACGTGGGACAGCCTCTGCGGTTCTGGTTCACGTTCTGGTACCCCAATGTGCACTCGATGCTGACAGAGGTGACGTTCTGCATCACGTGCTACCTGACGGTGCTGGTGATTGAATACCTGCCGATCGTGCTGCGGAACCGGAAGCTGCGGGAGGTACCGTCGTTCCTCGTGTTCGAGTTCGAACTGCACAAGCTGGTTTATGTGCTGGCGGGCGTGGGCACGTTTCTTTCGTTCTTTCACCAGGGCTCGCTCGGCGGGCTTTATGGCGTGCTGCGCGGGCGTCCATTCGCGTTTCGCGAAGGGCTGGCGGTTTGGCCCTCCACGTTCTTCCTGTTCATCCTGTCCGCTGCTGCGGTAGGGCCCAGCTTCATTCTGCTCACCACGTGGGTCGTCTCGAAGCTCTCCGGGAAGCGCCTGGTGCGGCCGCAGGTGCTGCAACTGCTCGCGCGGATCTCCGGCCTGCTGCTCTCGGTGTACGTACTCGTCAAGGCCATTGACACGCTGATCTGGATTAACCGCACCTCGCCCGAAGCGGGCTTTGCCGCGTGGCAATACTACGCGTGGAACCAGTTCGGAACCTGGATTCTGTTCGCGGAGATCGTCGTGTTCGGATTGATTCCGTGCCTGATTCTGCTCACGCCCCGGCTGCGCGCGCGCACGGGATGGCTGGTGGCTGCGGCGGCGATGGCGTGCATGGGAGTGGCGCTGAACCGGTACGTGCTGACGATTCAGACGCTCGCGCTGCCGACGCTCCGTTTCGATCAGTTCCTTTCCTATGCGCCGAGCTGGCAGGAGACGGGCACGTTCCTCGGGGTGCTGGCGTACGGCGTCCTGGTGTACTCGTTTTCCTTCCGGTATCTGAAACTGTTCCCTGAGGAGCGCGAACTGGAGACCGCGCGGCCCGCAGAAGTGCCGGAAATGGCTGAGAGGTATTGAGCATGCTTCCGTGGACGTATGGTTTTCATTGGAGCGCGGCGAACCTGATCTTTCTAGGTGCCTTTTACGCGGTCGTCCTCACTGTACTCGCCACCATCGCCGTGGCGTGGATGCGATCGCGGGGCGCGGTGGCCGCCGGCCGCGCCGAGCAGGTGCGCTGGCATTCCGATTTCGAGCAATTACCGGCGCGCGATCGCGTGTGCCGTCACGTGCTCACCGGCGAGTTCGCGTATCGCGAATGCCCGAATGCTTTTGACTGCCGCGGTTGCCAAGTGCATGCCCGGCTGATGACGGAACGCCCGCCGGGCACACCGAAAGAACCGGAAGAGGACGTCTTCGGCATGTCATTCCCGCTGGACCGCTATTACCACCGCGGTCACACGTGGGTGCGGCCGGAACCGGACGGCACTGCCACTGTCGGCATTAGCGACTTGGGGCGCCGTCTCGCCGGCGTGCCCGACGCGGTCGATTTGCCGCGGCCCGGCACGCGCGTCCATGTGAACGAAAGCGCGTGGCGGATTCGCAAGCGCGGCGCGCGGCTGCGAATGCTCTCGCCGGTCGACGGCGAAGTGGTGGAGACCGGCGGGCCCGACCGCGAGTGGTATCTCCGCGTCAAGCCGCTCGACGGCCAGTTCGACCTTCGTCATCTGCTCGCGCCGGGCGAGGTGCGCGGTTGGGTGATGCGCGAGATGGAACGGCTGCAACTGGCGCTCTCGGCTGAAGGCGAACCGGCACTCGCCGACGGCGGCGTTCCGCTGGAGATTGTGGCCGGAGACTCGGCTGAGGCGGAAGCGGCGCTGGCGGAGATGTTTCTGGAGCCGTGAGCGGCGTTCCCACAATCGGCCAGCGGCCTGACTAGAGGGGCGGGATGGCCGGTTGGGACCCGGCGCCCGCAAGGCCGGTCTACAAGGAAGTACAAGGGGGTTACCAACCCGCTGCAGGTTGTCAACCTGCCCCACGTCAGCGCGGAATTTCGTAGCGCTTGATCTTCTCGTAGATCGTGGAGCGGTCGATGCCGAGCACGGAGGCGGCTTCCTTCAGGTTGCCTCCGGTGTGCTGGATAGTGGCGGCGATCATGAGCTTTTCCACTTCCTGAATGGTCATGCCGACGGGCGGGGTCCACACGTTGGCGGTGGCCCCGTTTTGCGCCAGAAACGCGAAGTCAGTTTCCTGGAGGCAGTCGCTCCGGCACGTCACCATGGCACGCTCGATGGCGTTCTCCAACTCGCGAACGTTGCCGGGCCAGTTGTGATCGATCAGGATTTTGAGCGCGCCTTCCGAAATACCTCCGATGTCCTTGCCCAGTTCGTGAGAGAAGCACTCGACGAAGTGTTCGGCCAACAGGGGGATGTCGTCGCGCCGCTCACGTAGCGGCGGGATGCGGATCTCGATCACGTTCAGCCGGTAGAACAGGTCTTGGCGGAACTGGCCTTCGGCCACGGCCTGCTGCAGGTTGACGTGGGTGGCGGCGATCACCCGCGCATCTACGCGCACTTCCTCCGAGCCGCCCAGCCGGTAAAACGTGCGATCCTGCAAAACGCGCAGCAGGTCCACCTGCAATTTCGGCGAAATGTCTCCGATCTCGTCCAGGAAGATGGTGCCGCTGTCGGCCAGCTCGAACTTCCCGCGCCGCTGCTCGCCTGCCCCTGTGAACGCGCCTTTTTCGTGGCCGAACAGTTCGGATTCCAGCAGGGTTTCGGCGA
>CAYMHP010000199.1:0-11827 GCA_964390225.1 uncultured Solibacteraceae bacterium | reverse complement strand
ACATCCACCCGAACACTCACAGTGCCTGCTCCAGCAAGTGTTCGGGGAAGACTAACGTTGATCTGGTCCAACCCCGCGTACTGCGATTGCGGGCCGGCGTAGGAGGGGATCAGGTTCGAATCGCCGATTGCTACGTGGACCGCGCCCGGCGAGGTTCGGCCGCGTACGCCAGTGCAGTAGAGCACCAGCGACAGATCCTCGCTAGTCTCCCCGAAGGCAATTGGCGCGGCGATGACGTTTCCGCCGGCATCGATCTCGAACACGGGTTCCCAGACCTGCGGCTGACCCGGCTTGCTCCTGACCAGGGATCCGGCGATCAGCCCCGCCTGATTCAGAGTGAAGACGCCAGGAGCTACTGCCGCAATCGGTAGGGCGACGGCGGCTTCTGGCCAGCCTTCTCTTCGTACGAGGAGCTTAGTTTCACCAGCCATTACCTTTTCGGGCAACACGACATTGAGTTGACCGGACCCGCTGAACAGCACGTCCACCCTCCGTTCGCCACCGCCGTCATCGAGGAATGCACTGGCGTCGGTGTCCCGCCCTCCTAAATCCACGCCCAGAACTGTGGCCAAAGATCCTGGAGCAAGCGCGCCCGGCTGGAAGGATGCTGCGTTCACGATTCCGCCTTGCGGGATCCGGGGTGGGTAGTATTGGGGAAAGAAGTCGTGCTCCGGCCAGACGGGCACGGCGGCCAGCGCATCCCATACCGGCTGCCCCGTATACGCGTTAGGGTATACGTGGTCCTTAGTGGCGCCGTTAAAAACATACGCATAGCTGAGGCCATTCGCGAACCGGTAGAACCATGTATTCGTGCCGGGCTCGGCGCCTCCATGGGACCATGTAACCCCTCCCATCTGCGAGACAACGAACAACCCGAAACCATACCAATTAGGGAGCGAGCCGGGTATCCAGGTATTGGGAGGAGTCTGCTCCACCATAGCCGCGAAACTCCGGTTGGTGACAAGCGCAGGGGCACGCGTCCCATCCAGCATGGAGACGAATTTGGCCAGATCGATAACCGAACCGATCCATCCACCGTCGGCATCATTCAGATCCAAATCCAGAAGGCCGTAGGGCGCGGGTTGCTTTTCGCGTGCGGCCGAGACATAGGAACTGATCAGCGGCGCGCCCGGATAGTCATAGTATTTGACCTCGCCCGGCAGCCGGCCTTCCAGATGGGAACTTCCGCGCTGTACGCTGTCCAACCCGAGCGGATCGAGAACTTTTTCTCGAACGTATGCCTCATAGGTCTGACCGCTTATTTCTTCGATGACGCGCCCCAGCAGCATGTATCCGAAATTGGAATAAGCAAATCGCGAGCCGGGGTCGAAATCGAGCCGCTTTGCCAGCATGTAGCGAATCATGGCGTCGCGGGATGGCGGGAAAGCGGTGTGCGTAGCGTTCGAGACATCCACGCATGGGTCGCCGTTCATGGGATCGCCGCTCTTGTCGCGATCCCAGCCTCCGGTGTGATGGAGCAACTGACGGACGGTGATGTTGTGGAGGCGGCTGTCTCCCCATTTCCCGTTGTAGGGAGAGTATTGATTGAGGATGCTCCACACCGGCGTGTCCAGATCGAGTTTGCCATCCTCCACCATGCGCACAATGGCCGCGGCCGTGATGGTCTTTCCAATGCTCCCCCAACGGAACAGCGAATCGGGCTGCACGGGCGTCCCCGCTTCCGCGTCGGCCAAACCGTAGCCGCGCGCGAAGAGCAGATGGCCATCCTTGACCACCGCCAGCGCGCCGCCCTTTACCCCATATCTCGAGAGTGCCTGCTGCATGATGCCGTCCAGCGCCGAGAAAGCAGGAATCTCCGTTCCTGTTTGCGCAAAGCCCGACGAAGCGGCCGCTGTAAGTAGAAGGAAACCAGCTGTGATCAAGACCCCGATTGGAGCTTGAATTCTTCGTAGTGATGAGCTCATGAAATATGAACCTCGTATTGTTACCACGGCGGGTTCGCTGGATAGCGGATTAACAGCTCTTTAACTATACTATCCGGCAGTGTCGTAATCCACGTAGGCAGAGAAGCGGGGTGAATCCGTCGGGGCAGTGTTTGTCGCCGAATGCGGCGGATGAAAACGGCAACTTGGATCAGAACGTACCGTTGATGCCTCTTCCGACCCGCAAAAAACTTGATAAAGGTCTTCGCATTCCATTGATACAACGACGGCGCGAAAACAGGTATTCTTGCAAGAGACCAAATTGGAATCCGAATGGCAAACGACAACTTAGAAGCAGTGCTGAGTGGGACGAAGGGGATCTCCCATTTTCTTTACAATCAGCAAACCGGTCCCAACGTTTATCCAGGCGTCCCGCCCGAATACACCAACTGGCGCGATGAGCAGAGGGCGTGGCAGAAAACCTGCGTCCTTTTCAACCAGTCCTATCACATGGCCGAACTCCTGCTGGAGGGCCCGGACGCGCTGAAGCTCTTAAGCTACCTGGGCGTCAACAGCTTCGCCAATTTCGGCTTGGACCGGGCGAAGCAGTTCGTGCCGTGCTCGCCCGACGGGTACGTAATTGGAGACGTCATCCTTTTTCATCTGGCGGAGAACCAGTTCAACCTCGTGGGCCGTATCCCTGTCCTCAACTGGGTGCAGTACCATGCCGCAACCGGGGGTTACAAGGTCAAGGCCGATCTGGATGAGCGAACCGCGGCCCGCAAGGATCCCAGCCGAAGACGCAACTATCGCTTTCAGATCCAGGGGCCCAATGCGATGAAGGTGATCGAGCGCGCCACGCGAGCCCCGGTTCCGGATGTGAAGTTTTTCCATTTGAGCTGGACTGAAATCGCGGGTAAGAAAGTTCGCGCATTGCGCCATGGAATGGCGGGGCAGCCGGGGTTGGAACTCTTCGGGCCGTGGGATGACGGCGAGGCGGTCCGTCTGGCCCTGGTCGAGGCGGGGAGGGAGTTCGGTCTGCGGCAGGTGGGCGGGCGCGCGTACTCTTCCAACACCCTGGAGTCCGGATGGATTCCCTCGCCGCTCCCAGCCATCTATACCGGCAAGGAGTTGAAGGCGTATCGCGAGTGGCTTCCGGCGGACTGCTACGAGGCGAAGGCCTCGATTGGCGGCAGCTTTTATTCCGACAACATAGAAGACTACTACCTGACGCCCTGGGAACTGGGCTACGGCCACATCGTGAAGTTCGATCATGACTTCATCGGCCGCACCGCGCTCGAGAAAAAGGCCAAGGGACCGCACCGGCAAAAAGTAACGCTGGCGCTGGAAAGCGAGCACGTCTCGAGGATCCTGGCGACGGCGTTCCAGAAGACGGATCGGGCGAAGTTCATGGAGTTTCCGAGCGCCGTCTATTCCATGCACCCCTTCGACCGGGTTCTGGCGGACGGGAAGACCGTAGGCCTGTCGACCTGGATCGGCTACAGCTCCAATGAAGGAAGAATGCTGACGCTGGCGATGGTCGATGAAGAGCATAGCAAACCGGGGGCGCGGGTCGACTTGCTTTGGGGCGAGCCCAATGGCGGCTCGGCTAAGCCGACCGTGGAACCTCACGTTCAAATGGAGATTCCGGCGATTGTATCTCCGGTCCCCTATGCCGAAGTGGCTCGCGAGTCGTATGCCCCGGCAGGCTGGCGCGCGCATCAGCCGGCGTGATGTTGGAGGCGCTTGGGACCGCGCGCTTCAGCCTCGGCAGTTACGCCGCACGTGGGCCTGAACCGCGCCATCTCTGGCGCGGCTGAAAGCCGGGCCGCGATTTTGGAGACTCGATGAAGAGCAACTACACAACTCGAATCGCGGCATGCGCCGCGATGGTGCTGGCGGGCGCCGCACACGCCCAAGTTACGCTGAATTCGGTGCGCGTCGGCGCGAAAGATACGCTGGCGGTGGCGAAGTTCTATGAGGCAGCCTTCGGCATGCAGGAGGTCAATCGAATCGAGGCGCCTGGCGGACCGGAGGTCTTCGTGAACTTCGGCGTGACGACCGAAGCTGCAAAGGCCAACAAAAGCGGGCCGATCGTGATCATGCATCGAGATTCGGATGACCAGAAGGACCCCATCGCGCACGTGATCCTCAACGTGAAGGACATGGCGGCGACGGTCGCCGCCATCAAGGCGGCCGGCGGTTCCATGGCCGGCGATCCGCGTCCGTTCCGAAACACCGGCGTCGTAATTGGGATAGCGATCGATCCGGCCGGCAACCGCATTGAGCTGATTCAGCGGCCCTGAGGGGCAGGTCGTGCAGCCTGGGTTCGTTTCGATTCTGCGACGAGAAGGAGGGTTATGAGGATCCCGCTTGCCTTTGGTTCGATTCTGGCGGCGTCCACAGTAGGATTCGTGATGTTGGCGCAAACGGAGTCTCCGCAAGAGACTAAGCCCCGGATCCGGAGCCTTTCGCACGCCATCCACGCAGTTGAGGATCTCGATACGACGCTTGCGTTTTACCGCGAAGTGTTCGGGCTCAACGGCACGCCTAACGATTTTCCGAACCCCGGCGTACCGCTCCTTACCAATGCTCCCGGCGTTACGCTGCGCCTTTCGATGATGCAGCTTCCCGGCTCGATGCGCTTCGAGCTGACCCACTTCAAGGGTCTGGAACGCAAGCCCGCGCGGGCTGCGTACACCGATCCCGGCGCCGCCAGTATCGTGTTCTACGTCCGCGACCTCGACACGGCAGTAGCCAACGCCAAGAAGGCGAATGCGCCCATTGTCACGACCGGCGGCGCGCCGGTCGAGATCACCACGCCTAAGGGTAAGGCTCGATCGATTGTGGTGCGCGATCCGGATGGGTTTTTCATTCAGGTCATTCAGGAAACACCGGCAGCCGGCGCGCCGGAAGGCAATGTGCATCGCCTTTCCCTCGCCTACACGATGGAGAGCGCCGAAGCGACCGCGAAGTTCTACAACGGCATGGTGGGCCTCGACCTCACCGGTCCTTCGGCCTTCGCGAAAGATCCCGCAATGATGCGGCTGGTAGGCGCGCCGGAAGGGACCGAATTTCGAAAACTAACGGGCGTCATGCCCGGCCCGCCCGCGTACGTGGAGTTCACCGAGTTTCGCGGCGTGCCGCGGACCAAATTCCACTTGCGCGTCCGGGACCCCGGCGCACCCGCGATGGCGATCCAGGTGACCAACCTCAGTGGCATGATTGCGCAACTGAAGGCCGCGGGCACCCACGTGATTTCCGCCAACGGTGAGATTGTCGACTTCGGAAATTCCACGCACACGATCTTCGTCGAAGATCCGAATGGCATGAACCTCGAACTGTTCGAACGCACCGCGCCGGCCCCGGGGAACGCGCAGAGGAAGTAGCCGATCTGCGTCGCTGCTTCGCGGCCAATAAACCGCTACTTCCGCCCGCACGCGTCTATTTGTGTAGCTCCGGGGCTGGCGCTGTCGAAGCCGGCGGCGGAGGCGGCGGGCCAACCGGCCTCGACGCGGGCGGCGGGGGTGGCGGCAGCTCCGCAGTGCCCCCGACTTCGAAGACAAACAGCATCGGGGCATTCTCGACCTTCGCGTCGGTGGGTCCTACCGTTTGCGGCGGCCGGCCGGTGCCGGCCATGAATGCCACATACTGCTTGCCATCCACCATGTAGGTAATCGGAGGAGCCGCGCCGTTCCGGTTAGTCCGGATCTCGAGAAGCTTCTCCCCCTTGTCGGCGCTGTACGCCAGCAGGCGCCCGTCGTTGATTACTTGAAAGACCAGGTTGGCCGCGGTGGTGACGGTGCCCCCGCCGATGGCGCCGCCGCCGGGCGTCCGCCAGACCAGCTTCTGATTCACCGGATCCCACGCTTCCAACACCCCGCGTTGCCCGGCCAGCGGCTCCGGCCCGATGATGGGCGGTACCCTCGGCTGCACACCAGGCTTAGGGAACGCGATTCCGGGATGCCCGAATGGATACCCAATCACCTCATCGGCCGCAAGAAACATGTAGCTCCCTTGCGACGCCGGAAGATACACCAGCCCGGTCGCTGGGTTGTACGACATGGGCGCCCAGTTATGCGCGCCCCCTCCCGTGGGGTAGATCTGCACGGGAGTTTTCTCGTCGTAGAAAGCCTCGGGATTGATAATTGCCCGGCCGGTCTTCTCGTCAAATCCCTTGGTCCAGTTCACCTGCACGAAGGGAGCAGCGGAGATGAACTCTCCCGTGACCCGGTCCAGCACATAGAAGACGCCACTCTTCGGCGCCTGCATGATTACCTTGCGAGTGCGGCCCTTGATTGTCAGGTCCGCGAGCATCAGTTGCCCCACCGAATCGAGATCCCAGTTATCGTTCGGGACGGTCTGGTAATGCCACTTGAGTTTGCCCGTGTTCGCATCCAGCGCAACGATGGAGCAGGTGTACAGGTTGTCCAGACCTTTGGAGCCGCGGAACTTCTCCGGCCACGGTTCCGCGTTCCCCGTCCCGGCGAAGACCGTATTGGTTTCGGCATCGTACGCCATGCCATCCCACACCGATCCGCCGCCGCCCCACTTCCACCACTCGCCGCTCCAGGTCTTGGCGGCAGCGCGCTGTGCGTCGTCTTCGAATCCTTTGGAGGGATCGCCCGGGACCGTGTAGAAGCGCCACGCCCGCTTCCCGGTGGCGATGTCGTAGGCGTCGATGAATCCGCGCGTCGGATGATCGCCGCCCGCCACACCGACCACCACCTTGTTGCCGGCGATCCGCGGCGCGATCGTCAGCGAGTACCAATCCTGCGGATACGCAACCCGCGCTTCCCACGTCACCTTGCCGGTGAGCGCATCGAGCGCCACCAGGCGGCCGTCATTGATCGGCGCGAAGATGAGTCCGTTTGCGAGCGCCAGGCCGCGGTTGAGCACGCCGCAGCACATCTTGGCGCGGACCGCCGCTTGGTTGATCTCGGGGTCCCAACGCCACAAAGGCTTCCCGTTGCGCGCATCGACCGCGAACACGACGCTCCACGTGGTGATTCCGTAGATGGTGTTGTTCCAAACCAGCGGCGTCGCCTCTTGATTGCCGCCGCCCGCGCCCAGTTCATAGGACCAGGACAGCCCCAGTTTGCCGACGTTGGATACGTCGATCTGCTTCAACGGACTGTAGCGGGTTTCTCCCTGCGTCGCGCCATAAGTTAGCCAGGAGCCCGCCATGCGGTCGTTCGCCGTTCCGGCGGATTTGAGAACGTTCGCATCGACGGCGCGCGGCTGCTGGGCCGCGGCAGTGGAGATCAGACCGAGAGTGGCGACGATGCCGACGGGCCAAAAGACACGGATGGGAGAGGTGGTCAATACGTCCTTCATTTAAACGCAGTATGACCGATTTTCCAGTCGCGGGGAAAGTCACCCGGCAGTCGCCCCACGCTCAGGGAGCGTGCCTCGGTCGATGCTGCCCCGAAGAAAGCCGCAATGATAGACTTGGCCGTAGATGCGCAAACTTCTGTTATCGGTCGTTTTTTCGGCCCTATTTTCGGTTGTGGCGTTTTCGCAGCCCAAGGGGTGGAACGATCCGTTCCCGCCGTTCCGCATCATGGACAACCTCTATTACGTCGGGACCAAGGAATTGGCGTCGTTCCTCTTCGTCACACCGCAGGGAGACATCCTCATGAATACCGGCTACGAGTCGTCGGTGCCGGTGATCCAGGCGAGTGTGGAAAAGCTGGGTTTCCACTTCAGCGACATCAAAATCCTGATCGCGGGGCATGCCCACCCGGACCACGTGGGCGGTGACAACATGGTCAAGGACCTGACCGGCGCGCAAGTGGTGGTCGGGCGCCTGGACGCCGAAAAGACCAAAGAGTTTCATCCGGCGGGCAAGGAGCACCCGATAGACCGGCTGGTGGACGAGGGCGACACGGTGTCGCTAGGCGGAACGACGCTCACGGCGCACGTGATGCCGGGGCACACGAGGGGATGCCTGGCCTGGAGCACGACGCTTAAGGAAAACGGCAAGAGTTACTACACGTTCATCGAATGCAGCCTGAACGGCCAGTTCCTTCAGGTGCTGGACAACTACCCGGGAATGATCGACGACTTCCGGGCGACCTTCAAAAAGGCGCGCACGTTCCCTGTGGAGGTGTTCCTCAGCTCTCACGCCTCGTTCTTCAATATGGCGGAGAAGTACGACAAGCTGCAGAAGCGAGGCCCGGGCGATCCGAATCCGTTTGTCGACCCCGAGGGTTACAAGGCTCACGTCGATCAATACGAGAAAAGCTTCGAGGCCGCAGTAGCGCGGAGGGAAGCCGAGGGTGGTGCGAAGGCCAGTGGACCCGGGGCGGGAAAGAACCAGTAAGAACCCAGCATCCCTACGCTCACGCATGCCCATCGGCGACTATTCTCAATGCTTTCTTCAGTCGTGGCAGCCGCATGTTCCGAACAAGCTGTTCCCAATGAACCCTGCCATAGACGAATTTTGTCCCGGTATCCGCGAGGTTGACCTCGCCTGCCCACAAGCGCCGTTGAAAGGCCTGCCATTCGGGCGCCTGTTCACTCCGGTTCACCGGCTGGCCGGATGAGCCCAGCCACAGGTAAACCATGGCATAGAACATGTGCGCGAGTTGCCGCATCAGGAAAAATCGGGCGCGCTCGTATTCGTCCGGCGGTCTTCCGAAATACGCCTGAAGGTACGCCTCTTCCTCCGCTTCATTGGCGACGAGCAGATTCGCAACCACCGCCAGGTCGGCATACCGGTCGTTGCGGAAAGCCGCTTCCCAGTCCACCAGCCAGACGCGGTCGCTGTCGAACAGGATGTTATCCGGCTTGAACAGGTCGTTGTGACTCGAGACCATGTCAGCCTCGTGATGCGGGTAAACGGCGGACACTTCCGCAAGCCATGCAAACAGCTCCTCGGTTTCGCTGGGGGAGAGAATGTTCGCGGCCTGAAACTTCTGGAGGACTCCGTCCCGGGCAGGGCCTTTGTGGAGCAGGTACATGCATGTGGTATCGAGGTGACTCACGCCCGCCGGAAACGGCGCGAGCGCATGTAGCGCCCGCAGCACGGCGGGCATGCGGACGAGGGCCTCGGTCGCCGGAAAGGGCGCCTCCTCCACAAAGTCACTGATCGAAATTTGATCTTCGATGCTGGTGTACCAGACACGCGGTGCCAGGCCTGCTTCGGCCGCTGCCTTCATGCAGGTAAACTCGCGCTCCGGACCAAGCTGCGTATTCCGCATCATGATGCGCAACAGGTACGGACATCCTTTCACGACGATTCGAAAGATTAGGGCGAAGTTGTGGCCCTTAGTGATCCGGCGAATATCTTCGAAGGCGGACGCATCCAAAGCCTCGCGCAAGCCGCGAGTCACGGCCTCAATCTTTTCTTCAGGAATCATAGCTTCGGTTGTCGATGCTAGCCGAATTCGGACCGGAGATCTAGTCTTGTTTTCAATAATTTAGTTTGCTATCCTGAAACTGGAGGGGCGAGGCATCGTCCCGAAAACCCGCCTTCGACCCCACGCCAAACCGCAGCAAACTCCTGAAGTTTCATAGAGAGATATCAAGAAGCTTGATAGATACTATTCGAACTACCTCATTGACAGCTAATACGCCCGGCCATATACTCGGCACACCATATTCCCCGGGCGAAATGCGGCACGAATAACCCGCGGCCTAGTAGCGGAATGTCCGGCGCGTTTCTCGTTTGGGGAAGTAACAACCAACGGGGAGGAAGTATGACATTTCAGAAGCTGCGGACGTTGACCTGCGCTTCGGCTCTGGCGTTCGCCGGGTTGCTGCTGTTTGCGCCATCCATCAGGGCCCAGTCGGCTGGTACCGGTGCGCTCGCTGGCACGCTGACGGACCCATCCGGCGCCGCCATCCCAAATGTTTCGGTAACACTCATTAACTTGGATACCAACCAGTCCAGAAGCACGGCTACCACCGCGGATGGGAATTACAAGTTCTCCTTAGTGCCGCCCGGCAATTACCGCGTGAGATTCAGCGCCACCGGCTTCAAGACAGCGGAAGTGCCATCGATCACCATCAATGTGACCGAGACGCCCGTCCTCGATCAGACGCTGCAGGTCGGTTCGCAGACCGAACAAGTGACGGTCCAGGCCCAGACTCAAGCGTTGGAGACCGGAAGTTCTACTCTGGGAACCGTGGTTGGCACGCGCACAGTAACCGCGCTTCCTCTGGCCAGCCGCAACTACACGCAGATTCTGGGGCTCTCGGCTGGCGCCAACGTGGGTGTGAACAACGCCACTGCGTTTGGCAAAGGCACCCTGGATATGAGCGTAAACGGCAACGATCCGGGACAGAATAATTTCCAGATGGACGGTGCGGCCGTGGCCAATATGGCCAGCCGCGGAACCGTTGCCGATCTGTACGGTATTTTCACAGGGCTGGGGATTCCGAACCCCGACGCCATCCAGGAGTTCAAGGTTCAGACGTCCACCTATGACGCCAGCTATGGACGGAGCCCGGGCGCAAACGTGAACGTGGTGACCAAATCCGGTACGAATGCCTTGCATGGCTCGGCGTTTGAGTTCTTCCGCAATGCGCGGCTCAATGCAAATGACTTTTTCTATAATCGCGACACCTGTGCGCTCGCCTACGCAGGGCGCGACTGTCCCAAGCAGGTTCTGAATCAGAACCAGTTTGGTGGATCAATTGGCGGCCCCCTTAAGAAGGATAAACTGTTCTTCTTTACCAGCTATCAAGGGACGCGCCAACGCAATGGAGTGGCCTTCGAGGGGCTGACAAGCGCATACCTGCCGCCCATCCCCGACGGGGACCGGACCGCTCCGGGTTTCAAAACTGCGCTCGCGGCAGCGAACTGCGGGTATACGACCCTGCTGCCGTCTTTTCTGAGCCCCCAACTCGCCTGCGATGGATCCAACATCAGCCCCGTGGCGTTAAAGATCCTTCAGGCCAAGAACCCGGACGGAAGCTACTACTTCCCCGGCTCCGGGACAACGGGCTATGGCCAGCGTCTGTTCAGCAGTCCCGCGCAGCATCGGGAAGACCAGTTGGTTCTGAATGGCGACTACCTGGTGAACGCGAAGAACACCCTCTCGGCCCGCTACTTCTATAGCAGTGACCCGCAGGTGTCGCCGTTAGGCGGGCAATTGCCGGGCACCCCCAAATTTCTGTACTACTCGAATACCTACTCTCTCCTGAAGCTCACTTCCATCGTCAGCAGCACCCTCGTGAATGAAGCGCGCGCCTCTTACTCGTATAACGATGCCGTCAACACCGACGTCATGCCGCAGGGAGCCCAGCATCCTCTGCAGGATCTGGGCATGACGCCGATCAACCCCGCCGTGCAGCACCCGCCTCAGTTCATTGTGATCACGGGGGGCTACAGCATGTTTGGGAATCTCGACCCGTTGAACAGTCCCACTCACCAGCTACAGTTCGCGGAACAGATTTCCTGGTCGCACGGTAAACACACGGTGCGAGCCGGTTTCGAGTACGAGAGGTTCCGGTATAACCTGGTCTGGCCGGGAAACCAGGCGGGCATCCTCCTGATCGGGTCGTTCAATGACATGCTGGTCGGGCAGGTGGGCAATATTCTGGGATCCATCTTGAGCGTGCGCTCTTCTCCGAACGGCCCTATTCACGGATACCGCATACCCAACATGAGCTCGTTTGTGCAGGACGACTGGAAAGTGAATTCGCATCTCTCGTTGAACCTGGGCGTTCGCTGGGAATACGACGGGACGGTCACCGATAAGTACGGCAGCCTCACGAACATCTGGCTGAGCCAACTGCAAAAGGTCCCCACGCCACCGACGGGACCCACGACATCCGGTGCGGGCCTGGTCGGCTACGTAGTGCCTGCGAATTATTCTCAATTCTACGGAATGCCACCGGCGGGCGTCTTGCAGAACAGCAACAACAGCGGCCTCCGGGAGCACCCGCCGCTCAGCAACTTCGGTCCCCGCGTCGGAATCGCATGGCAGCCGGGC
>CAYMHP010000198.1:10643-11850 GCA_964390225.1 uncultured Solibacteraceae bacterium | reverse complement strand
AGATCGCCACCCCTAAATGGAGGAATTTACGATGGACCGATTGACCGCTTTCGGCCTGTTTGCTGTCACAACCATGCTGGTGTTTTATGCGCTCGAAAAGCGCAGCCACTGGTTCATACTGGCGTTCGCGGGCTCCTGCGTGTTGGCATCGACATATGGATTCCTGCAAGGTGCGTGGCCGTTTGGAATGGTGGAGTGCATCTGGTCCGTTGTCGCACTCCGACGGTGGTGGCTGGAAACTCACGCCGAAAAAAACAGCCGCACCGCCTCCGGCAAGTGAGAATTGCGTCTTTGCCAGCAATGAGATCGCCGATCTTCACGACTTCTTCATGACTTCTCTATGACTTCTTCAGGCCTTTCTCAGTATTCTCACGATAGGGAAGGCGGAAGAGCATGGCGTTAGCGCTCGAGAAATTGTTGATACCCGTTACTGGCCAGCCGGGGTGGTCGGACGTTCAGAAGAATGACAACCGGCTAGAAATATCAGTGGTCTTCACGTCGGTGAAAACGACACTAGCGGCTTTAAGGGAAGCCGGGGCGCTTGCGAGCAGCCTAGGAGCACGAATTACTCTTCTCGTGATGCAGGCGGTACCGTTTCCGCTTCCGCTCGAGAGTCCGCCTGTCCTGCTCGACTGGAACGAGCATCGTTTTCGAGTGATTGCCAGCGAGAGCCCTGTCGAAACCTCAGTTCGCCTTTATCTTTGCCGCGACAAGCTCGAAACGTTGAAAGACGTGTTGAAACCCAAATCGCTTGTCGTCATCGGCGCCGCAAATGGCTGGTATCCTTTCACCCGCGAGAGGCGGATGGCAAGGAATTTGCGGCGCGCCGGTCACGAAGTCGTTCTAACCAAATCGGAGTAAACACCATGCTTGACCTGTTCTACGTTGCCATCGGCTGTGGATTTTTGCTGGTCTGCTGGGTCTATACGAAGGCCTGCGACAAGCTGTAGGAGAGAATTCCATGGATTACGCTATCGCCGGAGTCGCATCGATCGCTTTGTTCCTATATCTCATTTACGCCTTGCTGCGTCCGGAGAGGTTCTGAAAGGCACTTATGACTGGAATGGGAGTCTTACAGATCGCGCTTTTCCTGGCGCTGATCCTGATCTGCACGAAGCCGCTCGGGTCCTACATGGCGCGTGTATTCGAAGGGCAGCGCACCTTCTTGCACCCGCTGCTTCGATGGCTGGAGATGCTGACGTATAGG
>CAYMHP010000198.1:0-10633 GCA_964390225.1 uncultured Solibacteraceae bacterium | reverse complement strand
GCTGGATGCAGCCAACCTGTGGGCCTGTCCAACGACGTATAGGGCTGCGGGCGTGCGCGAGGATGTGGAACAGCGCTGGACGCAATACGCGGCCTCGCTGCTGAGCTTCAGCATTTTCGGATTTCTGTTGACTTACTTCCTGCAGCGCGCGCAAGGACTCTTGCCGTTTAACCCGCAGCACTTCGGTGCGTCTAACGTGCCGCCGGATCTGGCGTTTAACACAGCGACGAGCTTTGTCACCAACACGAACTGGCAGGCTTATTCCGGCGAATCGACGCTGAGCTACTTCGTGCAAATGGCCGCATTGGCGGTGCAGAACTTCGCATCCGCTGCCGCCGGCATCGCGGTGGCGATCGCGCTCGTGCGTGGCTTCGCGCGGCAGGAGAGAAGGACAATCGGAAACTTCTGGGTGGACGTTACGCGTGCCACGGTCTACGTTTTGCTGCCGATATCCATCGTGGCGGGTCTGCTCTACGTTTCGCAAGGCGCCGTGCAGAACCTGAATCCTTATACGGAAGTCACCACGGTCGAAGGTGGGAAGCAAATCATCGCGCAAGGGCCCACGGCCTCGCAGGAGGCCATCAAGCAGTTGGGGACGAATGGGGGCGGCTTTTTCAATGCGAATTCCGCGCATCCATTCGAGAATCCAACTCCAGCAAGCAATCTGCTGGCCATGTTCCTGATCTTCCTGATCCCGGGAGCTTTGACTTACACGTTCGGCAAGATGGTGGGAGATACCCGGCAGGGCTGGGCCATCTTTGGCGCATTCGCGGTCATGTTCCTGATCGGTGTTTTCGTCTGTTACCACTTCGAGCAGGCTGGCAACCCAATGCTCACCAAACTTGGTCTGCAGAATGCAGTCACTGCAACCCAACCCGGCGGCAACATGGAAGGCAAGGAGGTCCGCAACGGCATCGCCGCCACGGCCTTGTTCGCCACCGTCACGACGGATGCCAGTTGCGGCGCCATCAACGGTTGGCACGACAGCTTTACACCGATCGGCGGCCTGGTCCCCATATTCAATATTTTGACTGGAGAAGTGATCTTCGGCGGCACCGGCGCCGGTCTCTACGGGATTCTGTTGTATTGCATCCTTGCGGTATTCATTGCCGGGCTGATGGTCGGCCGCACCCCCGAGTATCTGGGCAAGAAGATCGAACAGAAAGAAGTGAAGATGGCGATGCTGGCCGTGATCGCCGCTGCAGCGAGCGTTCTTGTGTTTACGGCTCTCAGTTCAGTGCTTCAATTTCCGGCAAAGGGCTACTGGAATCCGCCCGGACCCGCCGCGGCCAACATCAGCAATCCCGGACCGCACGGGTTCAGCGAGATTCTTTATGCGTACGACAGCGGCACTGGGAATAACGGAAGCGCTTTCGGCGGATTGACGGCCAATACGCCCTGGTATGACCTCACGATCGGTATGGCGATGTGGATCGGGCGGTTCCTCTTCCTGCTGCCATTGTTGGCGGCGGCGGGCAGCCTGGTTGCAAAAAAGAGGTTGGCCGCCACCTCAGGAACCTTCCCTACTCACGGCCCGCTCTTTGTGGGGCTCCTGGTGGGCACAGTCATCATCGTGGGAGCGCTCACGTACTTCCCAGCGCTTTCTCTCGGGCCCATCGTTGAACATTACCTGATGCACGCCGGCAAATTGTTCTCGATGGTCATGCCGGTAGCGGGCGTTTGGAGTTAATCATGTCTACACTAGCAACAGAACCAAAAGTGACGCCAGAGCTGCCGCCGGATGACCCGACTTCGCTGCTTCCCAAGAAGCTCGCGCGGTCGCGGCCGTTGTTCGACCCGGAGATCGTCGGCCGGGCCGTACGGGCGTCTTTCGTCAAACTGAATCCGATCACGCTCCTGAAGAATCCGGTAATGTTCGTGGTGGAGGTGGGCGCCGCTCTCACCACCCTGTACTTGATCCGCGACATCTTCATCGGGGGCGCTGGAATCAGTTTCCAGTTACAAATCTCCTTGTGGCTGTGGTTCACCGTGCTCTTCGCGAACTTCGCCGAAGCCATGGCGGAAGCGCGCGGAAAGGCGCAGGCCGATGCGTTGCGGAAGACCCGCACGGACGCGACCGCGAAGCGGCTCACGTCGGCAGGCAAAATGGAGCAGGTTCCGAGTTCCGCTCTGCGGGCCGGCGACGTAGTGCTGGTTGACGCCGGCGACTTGATCCCAGGCGATGGCGAGGTGATCGAAGGCATCGCCACTGTGGACGAATCCGTCATCACAGGCGAATCCGCTCCGGTCATTCGCGAATCCGGCGGCGACCGCAGCGCCGTTACCGGCGGCACCAAGGTACTGTCCGATCACATCAAAATCAAGATCACTTCCAACCCCGGCGAGACTTTTCTCGATCGCATGATCGCCCTGGTGGAAGGCGCCGAGCGGCAGAAGACACCCAACGAGATCGCCTTGAATATCCTGATTGCGGGCCTGGCCCTGATCTTCCTGCTGGCCGTCATCACCCTCCAGCCGTTCGCCGTATTCAGCGTCGCGCAGGCGGGATCGGGGGCGGTGCCCAGCGTCGCCGTGCTGGTAGCGCTCCTGGTTTGTTTGATACCGACCACCATTGGCGGCCTGCTCTCGGCAATCGGTATCGCGGGCATGGACCGCGTCATGCAGCACAACGTCCTGGCCATGAGTGGAAAGGCGGTAGAAGCTGCTGGGGACGTCAATTCGCTGTTGCTGGACAAAACCGGAACCATCACGCTCGGCAACCGCCAGGCAGTGGAGTTTCTTGCGGTTAACGGAGTCCGGCCGGAAGAGTTGGCGGACGCCGCGCAGCTATCCAGCCTGGCGGACGAGACGCCGGAGGGGCGCTCGATTGTCGTCTTGGCCAAAGAGAAGTACGGGCTTCGGGGCCGCCACATTCCCGAGCACGAGGCCAACTTCATCAAATTCTCGGCATACACCCGCATGAGCGGCGTCGATTTTGAAGGCCGAAGGCTTCGCAAGGGCGCTACGGACGCGATCTGTAAGTTCGTCGGCGACTGCGGCGGCCAAGTGCCCGGCGACGTTCAGGAAATGAGCGATCGAATCGCGCGCAACGGCGGCACGCCGCTGGCGGTGGCCGATGGCAGGCGTTTGCTCGGTATCATCCATCTGAAGGATATCGTCAAGGGCGGCATGAAGGAGCGAATCGCCCAACTCCGCCGCATGGGCATCCGCAGCATCATGATCACCGGCGACAATCCTCTGACCGCCGCGGCTATTGCGGGTGAGGCGGGTGTCGACGATTTTCTGGCGCAAGCCACCCCGAAAGACAAGCTCGAATACATCAAGAAGGAACAGGCCGCGGGTCGGCTGGTTGCGATGACCGGCGATGGCACGAACGACGCTCCTGCCTTGGCCCAGGCCGATGTCGGCTTGGCCATGAACACCGGCACCACGGCCGCCAAGGAAGCCGGCAACATGGTGGATCTGGACAGCAACCCCACCAAGCTCATCGAAGTGGTGGCGATCGGAAAACAGCTACTGATTACCCGCGGAGCACTGACCACGTTTTCCATCGCGAACGATGTGGCGAAATACTTCGCCATCATTCCGGCGATGTTCATGGCAACCTACCCGGCTCTTCGGGCCCTCAACATCATGGGGCTCCACACGCCGCAGAGCGCGGTGCTGGCCGCCGTCATATTCAACGCGCTGATCATCATCGCGCTGGTCCCCCTGGCGCTGCGCGGAGTGAAGTACCGCCCGCTCGATGCAGCCAGTCTGCTCCGGCGAAACCTGCTGATCTACGGCATTGGAGGAATCATTGCGCCGTTCCCCGGCATCTGGGTCATTGACCAGCTGCTGGTGCTGTTGCGGCTTGCGTAGGAGGAACTCTTATGTGGGAACAAATTCTACCGGGGCTTCGCATTAAGATCTTTCTGACGGTCGTGCTCGGGATCATCTATCCGCTGGCGATGACCGGGATCTCGCAGCTCGTCTTTCCGCACCAGGCGAACGGGAGCCTGATCAAGTCCGGCGACAAGGTGATCGGATCCGAGATCATTGCCCAGAACTTTACCAAGCCCGAGTACTTCCATCCGAGGCCCTCGAATGCCGGTAACGGATATGACGCGACGGCCAGCAACGGTTCGCAACTCGGGCCCACGAGCGCCAAACTGCTCCGCGGCACGACCAAGATGGACGACAAGACCAAGCAAGAGGTTGTCGACTTCGATGGAATCAGTTTACGGTTGGTGCATTACTGCGTCGAAAACGACATCCCTTATGAATCCTCGGCTCCGCTGGATTCGTTTAGAGATGCCAAGGGCGACCTTGATGACGTGAAACTGATCAAGGCCTTCAATAATGACAAAGCGCCCCTGACATTTACGCCAAAATCCCCGATTCCGGCCGACGCGGTAACCGGTTCGGCTTCGGGTCTCGATCCTCACATCAGTCCTGGCAATGCCCAGGCGCAAGCCGGCCGGGTTGCGAAGGCACGCGGCATTTCAGCGGATCAAACGAGCCAAGTGATCGCTCAGTTTACCGAAAACCCGGATCTCGGCATCCTCGGGGAGCCTCGCGTCAACGTGCTCAAGCTCAACCTGGCGCTGGATCAAAAGTACCCAGTCAAGCGGTAGTGGCCCGTCTATGCGGGGCTTATATCGAATGGACCGAAAGCAACTGATCTCGGTTGCTTTCGGCCTGATGGTCGTACTTGTTATGGTGCTGGCGATCGCGAATCGCTGATCGCCAGGTCACCTTGTTCTGGTGAGAAGTTCTAATGATATTTCTGAAGCGAGCAGTCTCCACGTCGCAGCTTGCTGTTTTAGTGATGAGTCTTTTCGGTTCTGCCGGAATTTGCTTTGCCCAGCCGTCCACGGCTCAACAGGAGCCGGCAGAACGGGAACGTCAGCTCCTAGACAGAATTCGAGTCCTCGAAGAGCGCCTCTCGGCTGTCGAGGCTCGATTAGCGGCGCACCCTACCGCCGCTCCGGCCTCCCCCGTCGCCCCCCAAGCGTCTTCTGCGCCCGCAGCCGTCTCCGCCGCTGCGCAGCCGGAACGCAGTGCGACGGGGGACAGCCTTTCCCTACCGGGCTTCGCCGCCGGCACCACGCTCAACTTCCTTTTGGACGGATACTACGAGTACAACCTCAACCAGCCGGTGGGCCGCGTCAACCTTTTGCGCCCATACGATCCGACCAGCAACAATTTCACGGTGAATCAGGGCGTCGTAATGGTGGAGCGCGCCGCGGATCCCTCGCTCGGCCGGCGCTTCGGCCTGCGATTGGACCTAATGTTCGGCCAGGCCACCGAGAGTCTTGCGGGCAATCCCGCCAACGAACCTCGCCCCGCTCCGTACCGCAACATCTATCAGGCCTACGGGACTTATGTCTTTCCTTTGGGTACGGGGGTTACTGTGGACTTCGGCAGATTTTCGAGTCCCGTGGGGTTCGAAACCAGCTATGCGAAAGACCAGATCGATTACACGCGGTCTCTGCTGTTTACTGCGCTGCCGTTTTACCACACGGGCTTTCGAACGACTTACAAGCTCTCCAGCAAAGTCACGGGGACATGGCTGCTGGTTAATGGTTTGAATCAGATGGAGGACTTCAACGGGTTCAAGTCCAACGCGTTCTCATTGAGCGCCTCCCTTACGAAAAACTTGTCGTGGACCGGGACCTACTACTTCGGCCAGGAGAATCGTGATCTGGTGCAACCACAGTTCGTGTCGAACCAACCGGCCCCGATTCCCACCCAGCCGGGCCTCGCCACCGACCCGGCCTTGCCACGGCCGAACGGCAGGACGCATATCGCGGACAGCTACTTTACCTGGAATGCGAGCTCGAAACTCTCGCTGGTCGCCGAAGGCGATTACATTGTGAGCCGGCTTTACTCGAATTCTTATCCGGTTCACCTTGCCGGCGGCGCCGGGTATCTCAAGTACCAGTTCGTTCCCCAATTCTCTCTGGCCGGCCGATTTGAATATGTATCCGACCGAGGCGGTTTTCTGAGCGGCGCAACCCAAGCACTGAAGGAGGGCACCCTCACCGCCACCTATCAGCCCGCCGACGGTTTCCAAATGCGCTGGGAGTTTCGACACGACTACTCGAACCAGCCGTTCTTTCTCACGCACTTCCCGGGGCGACTGAGGAAGGAACAGAACACCGCGTTGTTGGGGCTGCTCTGGTGGTTCGGAGGCAAGCAGGGATCGTGGTAAGCAGAGAGTTTCTTCAAGCGATTCGGGTTGATATCGTGGTTTAGGGAGCGGTTACCCAATCCTGGGCTGGGCCAGGGGACGTCGACGTAAGCCGCGTTGAGAGAGGCCTCGCGAGATGACACAGGAACTCCGCCGGAAGACGCCCGACGAGTTGATGCGGGAAGTGCAAGCCGAAGAGGACGCCCATCTCCAAAAGGGGCACCTCAAAGTCGTCCTTGGATACTCGTCCGGAGTCGGGAAGTCGTTCCGCATGCTCGACGAAGCACGGCGGCGGCGCGAGCGGGGGCAGGACATTGTGGTGGGCGCCATTCAGCCCAAAGTGCCGCGCGAAGTGGAGGCCCTGCTTGCCAAGCTCGAAGTGATCCCGCTCAAGAACCTCGAAGGCGGAACCGCGATCGATGTCGATGCAATCATCCGCCGTCATCCCAAGGTTTGCATTATTGACGGGCTCGCGTACAACAATCCTCCCGGTTCACGAAACCCGACGCGCTGGCAGGATGTGCAGGAACTTCTTGGCGCAGGTATTAAGGTAATCGCGTCGATCAATATTCAATACGTCGCCGAACTCCGCGACAAGGTGGCGGCGATCACGGGTAAGCAGGTTACCGAGACGGTTCCTTTCTCTTTTATCAGGACCGCCGACGAGATTGAAGTGGTGGATGCTCCACCGATCGAGCCGATGGAGCGGTCCGCGGAAGAAGAAATCGAGGTTCTCAAACGCCAGGACCAATTGGCGAAATTGAGGGACCTGGCGCTGATCCTTGCGGCCGACGTGGTGGAGCGTCAGCTGAGCGATTACCTGGAGCGGAGTGGCATCCGCCAACACTTCGGCGCGCAGGAACGTATTCTCGTATGCGTCACTCCGCGCGCCAACCTGCAGGAGATGCTCGACGAAGCGCGCCTCGTGGCCGATCGGTTCCACTGTGAGGTCATCGTCGCCTACGTGCGTCAGCCAAATATCTCCCCCAACGATCAATCCGCCTTGGATGCTCGACTCGCGATTGCGAGCGCCGCCGGCGCACAGATCGAAATCCTGGAAGGGGACGACCCGGCACAAGCTCTCCTGGAGTTCGCCCGCGCCCGCGGAATTACACAGCTATTTGTAGGCCACAGCCAGCGCGGAGGGTTGGCCCGGCTTCGGGGCAGCCCGCTCGACAAACTGATCTGGGAAGCCCACGGGATGGATGTGCGCGTGTTCCCGCAATAACCGATGTCCTTACAAAAGCGGGGCAAACTGAAAATCTACATGGGTTATGCCGCCGGTGTGGGCAAGACCTATAAAATGCTGGAGGAAGCCCACCAACTAAAAGCCGCCGGCGTAGATGTTGTAATAGGCTATTTCGAACCTCACGGCCGCCAGGAGACGATCGCTAAGGTTGAGGGACTCGAAGTTATACCTAGGCGGAAGATCGATTACCGGGGTTCGCCGTTCGAGGAGATGGATACCGATGCCATCCTGACCAGACACCCCCGCGTCGCCGCCGTGGACGAATTTCCGCACACCAACGTTCCAGGATCGGAGCGGCTAAAGAGGTGGGAAGACGTGGAGGTCCTGCTTGCCGCGGGAATCGACGTCTTGACGACCATGAACATCCAGCACCTGGAGAGCCTCAATGACCAGGTTTGGCAGATCAGTGGTATCCGGGTGCGCGAGACGATCCCCGACTGGGTGGTCCAGCAAGCCGATGAAGTCGTGATGATCGATCTGACGCCGCGGGCTTTGCTGCACCGGCTCCAGCGAGGCGTTGTCTACGAGCGCGAGAAGGCGCAAACCGCTCTCAAGAACTTTTTCCAGGAATCGACTTTGGTGGCATTGCGAGAACTGGCGCTGCGGCAGGCGGCTCACGAAGTGGAACACCGGATCGACGAGGGGGACCAAACTTCTGCTGTTCGCCCACACAAGCACCATAAGATTTTGGTTTGGGTGACTGCCGATCCCAAATCAGCCATGCTCATCCGGCGCGCAAAGCGGGTGAGCGACTTCATCCGGGCCGAGTGTTTCGTGGTTGCAGTGGTACCCACGGGAGATCTCACCGGGTTGCCGCAGCCGGAGCGCGAAACGGTAGAGAAGCACCTGAACTTCGCGCGCAACCTTCACATCGAGACTCGGATTCTGGAAGGGGATGACATTGCGTCCACATTGGTCGATTTCGGCCGCCGCAACCAGGTTACTCAGATCTACGTAACGCGTCCTACCCCGAGGCCATTCCTCCCCGGCCTTTCGCGTGACCCCGCTCAGAGAATCGTAAGCATGGCGAAGGACATGCAGGTGGTGATCGTTTCCGATCGGGAGCGAGCAAATAAATAACGCGCCCGCGAACGAGATGCCTCATAAACGAGTGCTGCTTCGAATGGTGCTGTTTCTGTGCAGCGCTATTCTGATTTTCGCCGCGTTGTATACGCTGTCCGCAATTTCCAATACCCTGAACCGGCTGGATGTTGTCGAACGCGAGCGCGACGGCTGGCAGCGGCCGGCGGAGGTTCTGCGGGCATTGGATGTCCGTGAAGGAAATACTGTCGTCGACCTTGGGTCGGGCGCCGGCTATTTCACGCTGAAGCTCGCCGGCGTTGTGGGGAGCCGAGGAGAGGTGCTGGCCGTGGACCTGCGCCGGCTCTCGTTGTTCTTTTTGCGAATCCGAGCGCTTCTGAGCAACCGCCACAACATCAGGATTATTGTGGCATCCTCGGACGATCCCCATTTGCCAAGTGGAACGGTCGATGCTGTCCTGATCTCGAACACGTATCACGAATTCACCAACGCCCCCATCATCTTGGACCACCTCTGGCGATCCGTTCATGCCCGCGGCCGGTTGGTCATCGTCGATCGGCGGCCGCGCGCTACTACGGGCAACCCTCCCGAGCACGAAGTCTCCCCCGATATCGTCGAAGCCCAAGTCCGTCAAAAGGGCTTCGAGATCCTCCACCGCGACGACACTTTCATTGACCAGTCCGGTGATGAACCGTGGTGGCTCCTGGTCGCGCGGCGCCCCTAGCGGGCCAGACCACCGCGCTTGTCAAAACAGGCGCGATCCTATCGGCAGGACACCAGCCGCCGTTCCAGAAGTGCGAGTACTGGTACTACAGGTTCATAACCAAGTTGTGCGTTGTGCTCCTTTGCCCTTCGGCATGACACTCGGAGTACTGTCGGATGCGGTATCAATCGTTGTGCCGCAGCAAGGAGTTGTATGTCGAACCCCACGATCTTGCGAATGCGTCAGAGGCTCTTGCGTCTGAGCCGAACTGCGGCGGCACTCGGGTCGTCAGTTCACCGCGGAGCATCCGCCAGTCCGTTTTCGCGGCTGCGGAGACGGATTGGAGTGATCGTTTCTGTCTTCGCGATGGGAATCACAGGCGTAGCAGCTGCCGTCGTGAGCTATTCCGTAACGACGAAAGCGACCTCTGGGCGTCACGAGATTTCGTGGGCGGAGAATACTATTGACCGCCAGCCGAGCGACGGAGCCTTGTTCGTGCATACGAAATTAATGCAGGTCAGAACGTCGCGTACGGGTATCCCGGTCCTGCGCATCGTCGAATGTCGACACTACGCGAAGCAGCACAAGAAGTTGATTCAAACAGGATTTACGCCGTCCGGTACACCGGTTTACCAGTTTGTCCCGGGGGATTACTGTATTTTTGCGGCGCAGAAAACCGTATTTCAGAAAAGCTCAGAGATCGGAACCTACACGCAAACACCTCAGGGTGCGCAGTCCGCAATCAAAGTCGTTGATCTCACGGCGACATTACCGGGCATCGGATTAAATCGCTTTGGCCGGCGTCTAACCGCTTATCAGCAGTACGCATGTGAAAAATTTGGGCCGGCCTGTCGGGTTGCGCTGGCCATTCAGGCTGCCGAGAACGTAAAGGGAGCGTGCGAAGCGTACCACTACAACACGGACGGGACACTCGACTGGGGATACTTTCAGATCAATACGGTGCACTTGACTCGGCGAGGAGTCAACCTGCGCGACCTGCTCGATTGCAAAGCGAACATTGATTTCGCGTACCAGCTTTACAAAGAGGAAGGATTCCAACCCTGGACCACCTACACAAACGGTGAGTACCGAAGATTCATCGACGATTTCAATCTGGCATCGCGCGGTAACTCGACGCCGATCCCCCGGCCCGATCGCCTTCTCATTGCTGGCTATCGATAACTTCTGCAGCAGCGGATGGCGACCCGACCGGCGTCGCCCAGTTCAAGAAAACGAGCGGGAGTCAGGTGTGGATAGGCGGCCACAAAGTCCACGCCCAGGTCCGAAACCTTGGACAAATCCTCCGGGCTCAGGCTCCCGTTTGATCCGATGATCAAGCCCACAATGCTCTGGCCATGGAGCGCCGCGACGGTCTCGCGAATACTGTCTACCTCGGCCGCGACGTCTCCCGTCTCTTTAAGTAGCTCCGTGCCCGCGCCGCACACCCGAAGCGCAACCGCGTCCGCGCCGCCGCGAACCGCCGCCTCGGCCAGGGCCCGATCAT
>CAYMHP010000197.1:0-11910 GCA_964390225.1 uncultured Solibacteraceae bacterium | reverse complement strand
TAGAGCGGCCCGGCGCCGATAAATCGGCCCTCTCGCCATCGCCGGGCGGGTTCGAGCATCAGGCAATCGAGGAACGGCTGGCGGTCTTCGCTGTAGGTTCCAAGGTAGCCGATGTCCCAGCGCTTGGCGGTGTGTTCGGGATAGTAGAGGTTGGGATCCACCGAGCAGTAGAGGACGCGGGCCATGGGGGAGCCATAACGTGCTTCGATGCGCCGCAGCACCGGACCGCCGGTGAAGGAGAGATAGAGCCGATAGTGCGGAATCAGGCGCGGCGCGAGATACTCGTAATCGCCGCGCTCCAACTTGCCGAGCGTAACAGGCGTATCGATGTCGTAGAAGGCGGGAAGGCCGCGCGCGTTTTCGAAGACCCACTCGCCCACCGCAACGCCTTCGGGAACGAAGGAACCGACAATCACCACGTCCGCTTCGCGGACGTCTTCGCGAAAGCGGGCATCGAGCTCGGGAAGGGAAGCATACAATGCGGTGCGTCCATAGGGCGGATCGGCCAAGTCCCGGTTTTCGGCGTACCAGGGCACATCGCGCTCTAAGAACAGCACGTCGTGGCCGCGCCTCGCGAGTTCGCGGACGAGGCCGCGATACGTGGTGGCATGGCCGTTACCCCACGACGAAGTGATCGAAAGCCCGAAGACGACAATCTTCATAGCGCTTGTATTGAGCCCGCGTGGGCCACGCGTCCGGCTCCGAGCAATTTCTCCACCTGCGCCGCACGGTGCGCGTAGGTATGGTGCGCTAGAATACGGCGTCTGGCCGCATCGCCGATCTGCCGCGCGTGGGCGGGGGTCAAACGCCGCAGGTGCTCCGCGACTTCCAACCCATCGCCCGCAACCAACACCTCCGAGCCGGGTTCCAGGAACAGTTCGATGCCTTTCCATGCGTCCGTAACGATGCAGGCTCCCGCGCCAGCCGCCTCGAAGACGCGCGTCGCGGGCGAATAACCGTACCGCGCCATACTCTCGCGGGAAATATTGAGCACGGCTTTGGGCGTGGAGTTGAACGCGTTGTGATCGCGTGTGTAGACATGTCCGACGTAAGAGACCTTGGCCGGGAGCGGCTTGTCGTGCCAACCGCTGCCACCGAGCACGAAGCGGGCGTCGGAGTGAGTGGCGGCATTGAGAAAGAACTCGTCCACGCGCGCCTCGCGGTCGGGAAGGCGGTTTCCCAGAAAGCTGAGATCCCCCGCAAATCGCGGATCCGGAGGCACGGGATAGTGGGTCGAAGGGTCGAGCGCATTGTAAACAGGCACGCAGAGGCGCGCACCGAGCGCCGTATAGGCTTCCACCACCGGGTCGCCGCCGCCGTACGTAAAGATGAAATCGTAGCGCGGGATCAGCGCGGCAAAGTAGTCGGCGGCATTCTGCCGAACGCGGTCGAGCGTGGCGGGAGCGTCGACATCCCAGAAGACCACGCGCGTCCGGGAGCTCTTCTTTTCGAGAACCGCTTCTTCCAACAGCCGGTCGAACACGCCCAGACCACTGGCCTTCACAAGCAGGTCCACATCGCGAACGCCATCCAGGACGCGCAGGGCGTCCGCATCGGAAGTTGCAGGATACACCACCACGCGAGCCCAGTCCGGATCGGCCATGTCGCGATGCTTCTGGCGGTCGTAGGCGTCCGGCTCGTAGAACGTGACGCAATGGCCGCGTTCGGCGAGCGCGCGCACCATGCCGCGGTAGTACGTGGCGGCGCCATTCCAGTATGCGGAGACGAGGCTCGAGGCAAAAAACGCGATGTTCAGTTGTTCAGGCATTGGTGGATGTGGAGCAACTCGTCTACGCGGTGCGCACACGTATGGCGCGCGAGCACCGTCTCGCGCCCGCGGCGGGCCAGGTCGGCGTGCATTTCGGAATCGTGCAGCAGCGCGCGGACGTGGCCCGTCATCTCCTCGGAATCGCGCGCCATCAGGAAGTCGTCGCCGGGCGAGAACAGGCCCTCGGCATCGCACCATGGGGCGGAGACCAGTGGAATGCCGCAGGCCAGAGCCTCGAAGACGCGAATTGTCGGGATGCCCGGCAGAGCGCGCACGTAAGGACCGCGCGGCACGTGGATGGTAGCGCGGAACCGTGCGAAGACCGTCGGCACCTCGTAGTTGGCCACCCAACCGGCGTACTCAATCCCGCTTGCCGCCAGCGCCTGCCTCGCCGTCTCCGGGTAGCGCACGCCGTGCACGCGGGCGCGGAGTCCGAGGTGGCGGACCGGCGTCAGCAGGAACTCTTCGAGCTCCGCGGTTCGCTCGTCATCGCCCCAGTTGCCGATCCACACGAGGTCGCCGGCGGACTCGGCCTCGCTCGGGTGGAAGATGCGGGTATCGGCGGCTTCGTGCCATGTCCAGGCACGGCGCGCCCAGCCGTGCTTCTCGTAGATTTCGCGGATCACGCCTCCGAAGGCGAGCACGCCGTCATAGCCCGAGAGATCGTAGGCCTGCATGCTCTCTCGATCGGTCACGGAGCGATGGTGCGTGTCGTGAAACAGCAGGCGATAACGCCCGCCGCGGCGCCGGTGGCAGCCCACGCGGGCCACCAGCTCATGTGCGTTCCACTCATGAACCAGAACGAGGTCCGCAGCGTCCAAGGCTTGGTCGAGATCGAGCGTGCCGGGGTCGTACCGGGTGCTCGAGAGCTGCGGGAAGGCGGCATGGAAGCGAGCGATCGGCGCCTCCCCGTACTCCGCAACCAGATTCTGCAGGCTCCAGGCATCCGCCGGCTCGAAAATACCTACCTCATGGCCACGCGCCAACAGCTCCGAGGCTACCCCGCGGAGGAAGTGTGCGTTCCCGTGGTTCCAGTCGGAAATAATCGAGTGACAAAAGATGACGACACGCATGCTGGCTTACACCTTCGCCGGAGCGTGTTGTTCGGGATTCTGCAGGAACCGCTGCGCGCCCAATCTGCCGAGGACGGTCAAGAGCTTGAACCATGGGTTCTGCAGGATGCCGGCTTCGCGTCCGCGCCGCGTGCTCCGATCGATGCCGGAAGGAAGCAGGAGTCGGTTCACCACGCCAAGGATGTCGGCGGTGGCGCCTGGGAACAGGCCATGAAAGCGGGCCAGGAGATTGGCGGGTAGAGTGAGGATTTTTTCCGAATCCCCGCGTTTGGCCGCGTTGACGATCTGCCGGGCCGCCCTGTCGCCACTCATCGTGATGGCAGGCATGGTGGAGCTTAAGCTGAACCAAGCCGTCTCGGCATCCTGATTGCCTTTGAAGATGGCGTTCAAGTAGGAACCGGTGCGCATCAGGCCTGGAGCGATGGTGACGACCTTGATGCCCTTGCCAGAGAGCTCGGCACGCAAACCTTCGGAGAACCCGACGGCGGCGAACTTGGCGCACGTGTACGGCAGCAGGTGCGGGACCGCGACTTTGCCGCCGATCGACGTGATATTCACGATCCGGCCGCGCTTGCGGGCGAGCAAGTGAGGCAGCACGGTCATGGTGGGATATACCGTGCCCCAGAACATGATCTGCATGGCTCGCTCGAAATCTTCCAAAGTCATGCTTTCGAGCGGCCCGACCTGGATTTCGCCGGCGTTATTCACCAGCACGTCGACGCGTCCGAAGCGACCAATCACCTGGTCGATCGTGCGCTGGACCTGGGCTTCTTCGGCGACATCGCAGGGGAGCGCGAGCACGCGGGCGCCGCGTCGCTCGAGATCGGCACGAGCGGCCTCCAATTCGGCAGGGTTGCGGGCGCAGATGGCGATCTCGCATTTTTCGCGCGCAAACTCACGCGCCAGCGACAGGCCCAGGCCGCGCGAACCTCCGGTAATCAGCACGACCTGCCCCTGGAGACTGCCGCTCGCGGAACGTTTGAGCGCCGCGCGCGCGATCAGACCAGCGCTCACACCGGCGCTGGCAGCGGCCAGCAGAAGCGTTCTGTTACTCACGGCAGGCATTTTGATCCTGTTTCCGTTCGTGTTCCTTCAGGGACTCGTCTATGGTGTCCGGTTCGCCCTCGGCGAGGTCATCGGATTTTCGTGGCTTGACGTTAGCCGGCCTGACCGGCTCCGGTTGTTGGTCTTCCATGGACAGCCTTTCCGGACGCCCCGGGGCGAGGCGCCCCTGCTTGACTCAGGGAGTGTACGACGGCGGATCACTGGCGGGGAAAGACGACTCGGAGGCGACCTGAACTAAGTCGTGCGGCGGAGCGTCTGCCGGCGCGTGGACGGTTTCTTCGCTTGCAGCCTGGACTCCCGCTGTGCGAATGCCGCCGGCCTCCAACAATTTCTTCAAGCGGTACAGATCGCTTGCGATCTGCTGACCCGGATCCTCGCCGAAGAGCTTGGCGAAAGCGGCACCGACGAGCCCAGCCGGCGGGTTGTACTGCAGCGCGACCCGCACCTCAGTGCCGACGCCAGCGGGCGCGTCCTTAAACCATACCGAACCGGCGTGAGCGACCTCGGCGCCTGGCAGCGTGCGCCACGCGATCATCTCGTGTTCAATCTCGTTATGAATCACGGCATCCCACTCGACGGTTCTGCCGGCAGGCCCTTTGACAATCCAATGCGACCGGTTGCCACCCCCCTGCTCGATGGATTGCACGTGATCCATGAATCGCGAGAGGTTGGACAGGTTGCGCCAAAAGCTGTACACCTCGGCGCGCGGACGGTCAATGATAATGGACCGATCCACTCGCACGCCGAGTTCATAAGGAACGCTGGTAGTCTCGGCGCCCTGGCCCTTGGGGGCCGTCCGGATGCCGATGGCTTCATAAAGAAAGCAATGGCCAGTTATGCCGCGGCGCAGCAGTTCCGCGCCAACTAGCGCCATGGCCAGACCCTCGAGCGATTTCTTTGACAATCCTACAGTCGTGAGAATACCGCCCCCGATTGCCGAAGCCACGCGCTCGGCATCAGTCGTATTTACCGCGTGTTTGGAATGTGTGATGATCGCCATGAAAACGCTTCCCCTCTGCGATAACTGCCTTTTCCAACCATAAATCGGTTTGTAGGCTTGCGTGCCGCGGAATGTTCACGCCTTCACGGAACACCTGACATGAATGGGCAGTTGGTAACCTAATCCTGGGGAAGTTTCTCGCGAACCTCGCTTGCCAGCGCCTCAATGGAAGTGACTTCGGTCAACTGATCGATTTCGTCGCCGGAAAGCCGCACGCCCAGCCGGGTGGAAATCCGCTGCAGCATCTGCAGCACGAGTGTCATTTCGCGTTCTGCCAGCAGATTGATCTGCAGATCGAGTTGAGCCCGCGCATCGGCGCGCCGGCTCATACGGTTCTGCTTCATGAGGACAAATGTCGAAAGGAAGATCGCTTCCACCGACACGACCACGCTCAGCAGCAGAAACGGGAACGGATCAAATCGTCGGAAACCGGGAATCACGCCCAGATTGACCAGAATCCAGGCGCCGTAGATGACTACATGCAGGACGACGAAAGTCAGGCTTCCGGAAAAGCCTCCAATGGCGTCGGCGACGCGCTCGGGGACCGTGCGATTGCGAATGAAATCTTCTTCCAGCCTGGCAACTGCTTCGATGTTCTCGCGAATGGCTTTGCAGGTGGCGTCGGTCTGGGTTGGGATAGATTCGATTTTCATACGCGGGCAGTTGGGAGGACCGCCAGGTCCTCCCAATAAGCATGACTGTTACCGGTGCGTACCGGCAGGAACGCGCGAAAATAAGGTGACCATTTCCCGGTTGAACGCCGGCAGGTCTTTCGGCCCGCGACTGGTGACGAGGTTGCGGTCAACCACGTATTCGGTGTCGACCCATTCGCCGCCGGCGTTTCGGATATCGTCCTGAATGGTCGGCCAACTGGTGAGTTTACGTCCCCGAATAATGCCGGCCGAGACCAGCTCCCAGGGAGCATGGCAGATGGCCGCGATCGGTTTACCGGCGCGGTCCATTTCCTGAATGAACTGGCGGAGCTTCGGGTTCATGCGGGCCTGATCGGCGTTTAAGGCGCCGCCCGGCAGCATGAGCCCGTCGTAGTCGCCAGGGTTGGCCTGATCGAGAGTCCGATCGACTTTGGCCTTCCCCGCTTTGTCGTGGTGTTGAAAGCCTTGGATTTCGCCGGTCTTCTCCGACAGGACCTCGACTTGGGCTCCCGCTGCAGTCAGCGCCTTCTTGGGTTCAGTAAGTTCGACTTCTTCAAAGCCGTCCAGAGCTACGATTGCGATTCGCATCTTATTTAGTTCCGACATAAATTGCCTCTGACTTGCTTTTGCGGGCAAGCTGGCGTGTGTGAGAGACAATACCCACGCAGCCCGCCCGTAAAGAGAAGCTGCAAGCGGATGGCCATTTACGAACGATTGCGACCGCCGAAACTCCTGCGCCTTTGCGGACAGATGCAGCGCGCCGTAATTGGGCGAGACGCGAAAGCTATGCGCGCTGCGCCACGCCGGCACGCGCCGGCAGCGTTTTCGCTACGATCGAGCGAAACTCGGCTTCGGTCAGAAGACGCTTATGCGCCAGTGAGAACTCCTTCACCGCCGAGACCACCTGCATCGCTTCGTCTTCGGTGAATTCGACTCCGAGCTTCTTCAACCCGTTCTTGATGGAATCGATGCCGCTGCCCTTACCGAAGACCACCTTTGCCGGCGGCTGACCGACGAGCTCGGGACGATAGGGAAACAGTTCGGTCGGATGGTCCTGACCGCAGTTCTGGAACCAGCTGGCGATAATTCCAGACTCGATCTGAAACAGCGCGTCGCCCACCACCGGACGGTTGCTGGCCACGGCGTGTCCGGAAAGTTCCTGTACGAGCTTGGCGAGGCTGTAGAGCTTGTCGTATTTCAAGCCGATATCGATGCCGTAAAGCGTCAGGAGCGCCATCGCGGTCTCTTCCATCGGCACATTGCCGGCACGCTCGCCCAAACCCAGCACCGTGGAATGGATCACTTCGACACCTTCGGCTACGGCCATGATGGTGTTCGCGACACCCATTCCGAAATCCATGTGGAAGTGAGCTTCCAGGCGCTTATTGACGCGAGCCTTTACCTGTCGCACGAGGTACTGCATGGCGTGCGGAGAGACGACGCCGAATGTATCCACCAGCGCCAGCGCGTCCATGTGACCTTCGTTGGCAACGCGCAGGATGAGATCGAGCACCCACTTCATATCGGCGCGCGTGAAATCAATGGGGAAGAAGACGACTTCGAGCCCCTGCTGGTGCGCGTAGGCGGTCGACTCGATGGAAAGCTGAATCGCCTTTTCGAGCGGCCACTGATACGCGTACTGGATGATGTGCTGGCTCGAGGGCACTTCCATCACAACGCCCGAGACCCCGCAATCGACTGCGCGCTTCACGTCATCGACCATGCAGCGCGAAAACGCAAAGATCTGCGGACCGAGGTTGCGCTTGACGATCTCTTTGATCGCGGCCTGGTCGCTCGGAGAGACGACCGGCATTCCGGCTTCAATGCGATGCACGCCGGCTTCCGCCAGTCCCTCGGCGATGCGGATCTTGTCATCCTTTGTAAAGATGACACCCGTCTGCTGTTCGCCGTCGCGCAGCGTGATGTCGTGAATCTTGATGTTGTTTGGAAAGTGGAACTCGGAGCGGACGGCATCGTTGAAGTTCCACGGGCTGACGAACCATTTATCTGTTTTCCAGGGCTCTTGGGACACGGTGTGCAATTCCTCCAATTTCGCTAATGTGCGGCGGATTTCGAGACTTCGGGATTCACGGGATTCCGAGGCGCCCGCCCGCTCAGGACCCGCAGCACTTCTTCGGCGGCTTTGGTCTGCAAGTCTATCAAGGATTCTTCAGAATAGAAACTCGTGTGCGGCGTCAGGACGACGTTATCGCGTCCGAACAGGGGCGAGTCGCCGGGGGGCTCCTGTTCCATGACATCCAGACCCGCGCCGGCCAGTTGTCCCTGATCGAGTGCAGAGGCGAGAGCCGCTTCATCTACGATTGGGCCGCGTGCCGTGTTGATCAGGTAGGCGGACGGTTTCATCCGGCGGAACACATCCGCGTTGAACAGATGGCGCGTGGCGGGCATCAGAGGCGTGTGAATCGAGATGTAATCGGAGATGCGGACCAATTCGTCGAAGTCGACGCGTTCCACCCCGGCCCGCGCCAGAACTTCGTCGGAAACGTAAGGATCGTACGTGACCACGCGCAAGCCAAACGCCTTTGCCTTGGGAGCGAGCAGTTGCGGAATTTGTCCGAAGGCGACGAGGCCCAGCACGGTTCCGCGCAGACGATGGATCGGCACCACCAGTTTCATCGCCCAGCGGCCCGAGTGGGTGCGCGCATTCGACGAGGGAATCTTCCTAACCAGGGCCAGCAGCAACGCCATGGCGTGGTCGGAGACTTCATCGAGGCAGTAATCGGGAACCTTGGTCACGACGATCCCTTTGCTGGTCGCGGCCGGAATATCCACGTTGTCCACGCCGATTCCGAAGCGCGCGATAATGCGGCAACGCGGCATCTGTTCGATCATTTCGGCGGGCAGCTTGGCGTACGTGGTGAGCACCGCATCGGCATTGCGAGCCACGTGCAGGATGGCCTCGGGAGTAGGTTCGGCGGCGAGGCGCAACTCCGCGCCAATTTGCGCCAGAACGTCATGAGCGGGGGCGAGGTTCGGAAAAACCGAATCGGTGACGGCGACCAGGGGAGGCATTAGCTCAAATAGGGTATCACGGCCGGGCAGGTCCTCACGACACGCGTAAAAATTGGGGTATGCGCTCGAAATGCCATCAGTTCATCCAGCGCACCACGCCCGCGACGCCATCCACGGCTACGGTGGAGCCGTCGGGGATGCGTTGGGTGGCGTCGGGGACTCCGAGGACCATGGGGATGCCGCGCTCGCGGGCGAGCGAGGCCATGTGCGAGGTGCTACCGCCGCGCTCCGCCACGACTCCGGCGACCTGCGTCAGGATGTGGCTAAGGGCCGGGCCGGCAACTCGCGTGACTAATACATCGCCCGGCGCCACGCGGGAAAGCTCGCATTCGCAGTGAATGACGCAGGCGCGGCCCGTGCCCCAGCCGATGCCGGCTGCATGGCCGTTCAGGCGCGGACGGTTCCGCCAGATGGCGTCGGGAATCACGGCGGGTTCGACGTGCAGTGGGCGGGCTTGCAGCAGTTGGAAACCGGAATCGTCGAGCGCCCATTCGATTTCCACTGGCATGCCCATCAATTCCTCAATGTGGCGCAACATCCGGCCGAGTTCCACGGCCTGGGCATCGCTGAGGCACGGCTCGGTGGCGAGGGCGGCCGGAACGGCGGCGGCGCTCGGCTCCTGCCGATGAACACAGCCGACCTGATGGTCCTTGCGGCCGGGCATCACGCTGAGCAGTTGGCCTTCGCGAGAGAGTTCGTAACGGTCGGGTGTCACTTCGCCCTGCGCGATCGCCGAGCCGAGGCCCCATGTGGCGCTCAGAATCATGGTGCCCTCGGCGGACCGGCTTAAGCCTCCACCGGCGGCTCGCGCAGCTACCAGCGGCTGAACGAGAACGGCCATCGCCGTATCGGCCGGGTCGATGTCGTGCGTGGCCATGTAGCGCAGCGCGCGCGTGGCCCATAGCGCGCCCCAGCAAGAGCGGACGGCGGTGAGAAAATCGGCCTCGCTCTCGATGCCGAGGAAGCTTTCGAACTGGCCGGCGAAGCTGGAACCGAAGCGATCCTCCACCAGCGCCGACGAGCGCACGACGCTGAGCGCGCCGGTGGCTTCCCGCAGTTGCTGCCATGCGGCCAGCAGCGGATGGAGCACCGCGGCAGTAATCGGCTTGTCGAGCAGCCCCAACTTCATCGCGAGCGCGTGGCGGCGCGCTTGCGCGCTTTCCTGCGCGCCGAAGACACCGCGGGCGTCCGCTTCCAGACCGAGCGCCCGGATCTGCGTGCGATAAGCCTCGGCATCCACACAGAAGCCCGGGGGAGCAGGCAGGCCCGCTTGTACCAAGCGGGCGAGATTCGCCGCCTTTGGGCCGAAGCGGCCGGTGTCGGTAGCGTCGGGATGGATCAGTGGGACGATCATGGGTAGCGCCGGCGGTCTCCGCCGGCGGCCATTGAAAAACACACCGGCGACAGGATCGCCGGCGCTGCCAATTTACTGGCCGGGGCGCTTGCCATAGTCCGAGTATCCCGGCATCGGGTCCACAACCGTGATCTGTTCCACCGGGAAGTTGGAAACGATCTCCACGCTGTCCTTGTGGACGATCAACATCTCTTCTATGCGCACGCCCCACTGGAATGGCTTTCCATGCTGCGTTTCGAGCGCGAACACCATGCCCTCTTTGATTTCCAGCGGATGGTCGAGAGACCAGATGCGGGAAATCACAGGTTGATCGTACTGAGCCAGCCCGAGACCGTGGCCCCACAGGTTGGCGGCTGCCTGGTCCTCTTCCTGGTAGCCCCAGGCTTCCTTGGCGGACGGCCATTTCGAGGCGATGTCGCGAGTGGTGGCGCCGACTTTGACGGCCTTGATGGAATCGTAGAGCCACTTCAGCGCCGTCGCGTAGTAGTCCTTTTGTTCCTGGCTGGGTTCGCGGCCGACGATATAGGTACGGTAGTAGCAGGATTTGTATCCGTTCCAGGTAAGGGCGGCGAGGTCCATGAAGACGATATCGCCGGGCTTGATGATGCGGTCGGAAAAGTTGCGCCAGTTGGGCCAGGTGTTCGTGCCGGAGGAAACGATCACGTCCTCTACGTCTTCCATTCCCGGAATGCTGTACAGGTACTCCATGATGTGGGCGGTGAGCTGGTTCTCGGTGAGCCCGGGCTTCAGGAATTTCATGAACTCCCAATGCGCCGCGTCGCCGATCGCGCCCACAATGCGGATGGCCTCGTGCTCATCCTGATTTTTGACCGCGCGCGCTTCCATCATGGGGGTCATGCCGTCACCCCATTCGATTTTGTTCTCCTGGAAGATGCGGATCATGTTGATGTCGATGAAATCCACGCCGAGTTTCATGCCGTCGACGCCGCGCTTCTTCATCTCCTGCTTGATGCCGTTGGTGAACTTGGTGACTTGCATCGTAGAAGCCGGGCCGGCCGCTCCCTTGATCCACGCGTAGGAGTAGCGGACGTTGTCCTTGGGAATCCACGGCGAATGCTTCTCGATATGGATGCCGATGTCGCCCTGTTCGAACAGCACCGGCGCATCGTCGCCGCACAGGAGCGCATAGCGCAACCCGGGTTTGAGGCGGTTCCAGCCGGGCGTCAGGGTGCTGGTCACGTAACGGACGTTCTCGTCATACATCAGCAGCATCGCGCCGAAGCCGTGGGCCTTCATGCGCTCGCGCGCGCGCTCCAGGCGGTATTTGCGCAGCCGATCCCAATTGATGCGCTCTTGCCAATCCAATCCAACTGCGCCGACGTTTGCCATGTTGTGCTCGAATCCCTCCAGTTTAGGTGTGAGTTACGGAAATGAGATGCGGAATCGAAGATTATATACGAAGTCCGGCTTATGGCGAGGTACGCTGATGTATACTGGCGCGAATTCCCTGAGGAGAGGAATCAGGTATGAATGCGCCGGGCGATTTCACTCCGGGCGCCCGAGTGGTTTAGCCTGAAAGGGAATGGCCAGTGCACCCGGACGCGATAAAGGCGCACCTCCGAAAAACGGGCATACGCCGATTGACCTGGACGATCCGCAGCTTTACGTCAACCGCGAACTGGGCCTGTTGTCGTTCCAGTGGCGTGTTTTGGAAGAGGCCAGGGATCCCGGGAATCCGCTACTGGAACGGGTCAAGTTTCTTTCCATAGTCGGGTCGAATCTGAACGAGTTTTTCATGGTTCGGGTGGCCGGTCTCAAAGCGCAGGTTGACGCCGGAATCTCCGAGTTCGGTCCGGACCGAATGAGCCCGAGCGCACAGCTGGTGGCAATTCGCCGCGAGGTCGTGCGTCTCTCCGAAGCCGCCAATACCTGCTTCGAGCAAGAGCTCAAGCCGTTATTGGCCGAACAGGGAATCCACATCCTCTCGTACGAGGAGCTGAGCG
>CAYMHP010000196.1:0-11988 GCA_964390225.1 uncultured Solibacteraceae bacterium | reverse complement strand
AGGATGCCAACGGCAACATCGTCGAGACCTGGACTCAATGGGACAAGATTCTCAAACGGCCGCACTACATTGCGATCAATCCGTACGATCCGGAAAAGCATGTGTGGTTGGTCGACGATCACATGCACGCCATTTACAAGTTCACGCACGATGGCAAAGACCTGGTGCAGACGATCGGAACTCCAGAGGTTTCCGGCGCGGATGGCACTCACTTCAACCGGCCCACTTTTCTCGCCTGGTTGCCCGACAGCACGATGTTCGTAGCGGATGGATATAACGGAACCCGCGTCGCGAAATTTGATAAAGACGGCAAGTTCCTTATGGACTGGGGGAAGAAGGGCACACCTCCCAACGACAAGCGGCCCGGTTACTTCAACAACGTGCATGGAATCGCCGTCGATCCCCAGACCAAACATGTCTTCGTAAACGACCGCGGCAACCATCGTATCCAGGTGTTCGATGAAAACGGCAAGTATCTGTCCGAATGGAGCATGGGTGAGGAGCCGTCGGACATCCATCTGATCTACATCGGCTCCGACCGCAATCTTTGGGCGTATGATCGCGGAACCTCCAAAATGCTGAAATACGACCTGGATGGCCACTTCCTGTATTCCTGGGGCACGTGGGGTGACTTCCCCGGAGGTTTCTGGGGAGTCCACGGGTTCAGCGTCGACCAGGACGGAAACTTTTATGTCGCAGAAGTCGATAACGGCCGGGTGCAGAAGTTTCGTCCACGGCAAGGTGTAAACACGGCTTTCTTAGTCGGTAAGCCGGTCTACTCCGCCTGGAAGTAAGCCGTTTTTCGAACGTGTCCTATCTTTAGGGTAAGCGCGACTTACGCGCCCGATTTTACTTGACATCGGTTATAGGCGGTGATAGTTATACAACCGGTGATCAGGGGATCTTCCCTGGGATTGGGTCGGCCTAGAGGTTCTCGCTAAACGGGAGGAGTTTATGGGTTCACACGTTCGGTGTGTCCGCTCTCAAGAGTTGTTTCTTTCGCGCCGCTGTGTCGCGGGGCTGTTAGCCGTTTGTTTCGCCGCGTGCCTTGCTCCTGTGGCTGGTTTTGGCCAGGGCAGCAGTACCGGGCGGATCACGGGAGCTATCACGGACCAGAGCGGCGGTGTAATCGCGGGAGCACGGTATCCGTAATGGATACGCAGAGAGGCACGACGCGAAGCCTGACCAGCGACCAGGGCGGCGCGTACAATGCCCCCGAACTCATTCCTGGAACCTACCTGGTGAGAGCGCAGTACCCGGGCTTCAAGGCTACGGAACAGCGGAACATCGTCGTCGAAGTAGGTAAAGAGTATCGAGTCGATTTGGTGATCGAGCCAGGCGGACAATCCGAGCAGGTTACGGTCTCCGCTGAGGTTGCCGCGGTAGAAACCACCAGCGGCGTGCTCGGCGGGACCATCAGCAACCAACTGATTCTCGAGTTACCGGTACAGGGCCGCAACTTCCAAAAGCTGCTCGAACTTCGCCCGGGGACGTATCTCGCGCCCGGGAGCGGCAAATGGAGTCTCAGCTCGAACGGAATGCGCCGCGAGCACAATGTGTACATCCTGAACGGAATGGACACCATCGAGGGGTTCTCGTCGCAGAGCGTCGTGAACGCGACCCCAATCTTTGGCGATGCCACGTCCATCGTGCCGATTGACGCCATTCAGGAGTTCAACACGCAGCAGGTGCCCAAGGCAGAGTACGGCTGGAAACCCGGCGCGGTCGTCAACGTGGGACTTCGATCCGGCGATAACACGATGCACGGCACGGCTTACGCGTTTGGGCGCAGTGATGCGCTGGACGCCAGAAACCCGTTTATCCAGGCTGGGTCGCCCAAGCAGGCGACCGAGATCGAAGATTTTGGAGCGACTGGCGGTGGGCCGATCAAGAAGGACCGGCTATTCTTCCTGGTGGGATACGAAGGCCAGCGCAATACCATCGGCGCGCCTTCGGGCTCGCTGACGTTGCCCACGCGAGCGTCTCTGGGCAACCCGGGGCAGAGCGTTCTCGATGCTTGCAACGCGCTGCCTGGCTCGACGCCGCCTTCCGACCTCAGTCTCAAAATGGCAGGCTTGGTGTACAACGGCCCTGGCAACTGCGCTAAGGACCCGAGTAATACGGGCGTCTTTCAAGACCGGAACACGGTGGCCTATTCCGTGGCGCCGATCGGCACTGCCAATCTTCATAACGGCCTCGCGAAAATCGATTACCACCTGACGGCCAAGCACACCATCTCCGGCGAATACTTTATTGGAAATTATGAAGGGCTCGGACCTCAGAACAACGCGGCCGCGCAGGATTACTGGTCTACGTTTACGCACGCGAAATCGATGGTCATGGGCGCACACTGGACATCCCTGCCGACCTCTACGGTCGTCAACGAGCTTCGCGGGGGATTCAATCGCGAAAACCAACTCAGTTATCCGGGCGACTGCACCGACATCGCGCACCCCAACTATGGATATCTGTCCGGCATGAATTCCAACTCTGTGGTCACCGGCGCAGGCTTGCCGGCCAACTGCGGGTTCCCGTCCATCACGATCAATCCCTTCAGCGTCACGGGATGCTGCAGCACCTTCCCCAAGATCCAAGGTCCCGACTGGACACAGCAACTGATCGACAATGTCTCCTATATTCGAGGGCGCCATTCCTTCAAATTCGGCGCCGAGGAACGTCATCTGATGTACAACGGCGGCACCTACTCGGGAACCCGCGGTAGCTTCAACTTCACGAACCTGACAAATTTCTTAACTGGAACATTGAATCCCGCGACTCCCCCCTCCGTGCTGCGAGGAAACCCGGCGCGGCAGGTTTCGGAGTGGGCGATCGCGGGATTTGTGCAGGATGACTGGCGTGTTACGCGCCAATTCACGTTGAACGTGGGCCTGCGTTACGAGACTGTCACGCCGATGAAGGAAGCAAATAATCAGCTGGCGAACTTCGATCCTAAGTCCGCTACGGGGTTTGTGCAAGTAGGCCGTGGCGTCGACTCGCTCTGGCGACGAACGAACGACTGGTCGCCACGGCTGGGTTTTGCCTGGGACATCGGCGGGAATTCGAAATGGGTGTTGCGCGGCGCCGGCAGCATTATCTACGTCATCGAAGGGTTCAATGTATTTGTCTCGCAACAGGGAGTGTCGGCCATCGGCGTCAACGCGATTCCCACTGGCGCTCTATTGAACGGCACGCCCGGACCGGGGGACATCACTACTGCGAGCCTTCAGTTTACATCCGGAGTGAACTGGAGCATTGCCGGACCAGTACTGCCCGGCAGCAGCCAGGTTCGCTGCGACTCCCCTCTCAATACGACTCCGGCCGGGGCAAACAAACCCTGCGCCATCACGGCGGTCAATCCCAACCTGCGCAGGCCGTACGCAAGCTCCTGGAACTTGAACCTGCAGCACGCGTTTACCAATGATCTTTCGCTGCAGATCGCTTACGTCGGAACCCATGGCACAGGTCTGATCGGTTTGAATGACATCAACGCTCCGGCGCCCGGAGCGGGTTGGCTGACCGGGGCTGGCTGCAATACCCCGTATACAGCCGCTCAGCTTGGCGCCGCCTCCGCCAGCGCTACCTGCGAAAATCTCAACCGGCCTTACTTCAGCCGGTTCCCGTATCTCTCGAATATTAATTACATTTCCAACCAGGACTTCAGTAACTACAACGGTCTCCAGGTTACGCTCAATCAGCGCCCCTGGCATGGCCTTTCCTACCTTTTGGGCTATACGTGGGCGCATGCTTTGGACGAAGCCGGCGGCGATTGGAACGGGGCCACGCTTCCGTCAAACCTGTTCAACGTTCGATCGGATTATGGGAACAGCATCGATGATGTCCGGCACCGCATGACGTTGTCGATGAGCTATGCCCTCCCCCAAAGGAAGGGCTTCGGCCAGTTGCTGGAGGGCTGGAAGCTCAATTCTGTCGCGAATATACAAAGTGCGCTGCCCTGGTCTGTAACTGACGCGACCGACGATATCAGTGGCGTTGGCGGCAAGACCGATAAGTGGGACTTTTACGGCAATCCATCGGCATTCAGCGGACTGGGCTATGCTGCAGTCCCGTATTTCGCCGGCACGACAAACTCCGCCTGTGTAGCGCAAGCGGCAGCCCTCGATTCGGGCCGCACCCCGCTTTACCCGGGATACACGTACTCGAGTGCTCTCGCCAAGTACGGCTGCTGGGCGCAGAATGGATCCATGCTGCTGCCGCCGGCCATCGGGACGTATGGAAACATCGCGCGCAACCTTTTCCGGGGCAGGGGGCTCAAGCTGCTCGACGCATCGATAACGAAAGAATTCAGGTTTTCGGAGAGGTTCAACGGACAGTTCCGATTTGAGGTATTCAATCTCCTCAATATGACCCAGTACACGCCGGCCGTAAATGGCAATCCGGCCAGCCGGACGAACCCACTGTTGGGAAGCTCGCGGGCGACGCCGGACGTGCAGATCTCCAACCCTGAGGTCGGAAGCGGCGCAGCACGGTCGATGCAGCTTGGCTTCAAACTTTCCTTTTAAGGACGAACTGAAGGTCGGCGCCGACGGCCTCTGCTGGTCGCCGGCGCGCCACTTATGCGCATGTCCTCGCTCCTACTTAGGTCCCGTATACCTAAGCACAAATAAACCCCAGTTCTTATCCGTGATGTAGATATTACCTCGAGTATCTACCAAGACGTCCTCTGTTTGGCTTACCAGCTTGTCATACGGTAGAGGACCGTAGCGCTTCGTCGGTGTCGGCGGAAGGAACCAGCCGACCTCCTTCGGCAGCCGCGCGTCCTTGATGTCATAGACGCGCAAACCGGCGTTGAAGTATGTCAGGTAGACCAGATCTCCCTGTTTTTCGACATCCGGCAAGTGGTATTCGAGACTGGTATTGTGAGGGCCAAAGCGCCCGCCTTTGTCGCAGAAATCGATGTACGGCAGGCCGCTCGGCGGGACCGGAGTCGGGAAGATGGACATAAGCCGCGGCCTCGTTTCGTTCTTGATGTCGATCATTGCTGAGATCGTGAGTGGAGACGAACACGCCGCCGGTGTGCCGTCTGGCTGATCCCCTCCGCCTGTAGCCTCGCCGTGTAAGAACAGCAGCGGCCTGCCAGGAATCGGCAGAACATCGTGTGCCGGAAGAGCGCCGAACGGCGGGCTGATCGTGAGCTCGCCGATCTGCTTCGGCTTGGCAATGTCGCTGATATCCAGAATCACGACCGAACGTCCGTACCCAAGGTAGGCCTTCTTCCCATCCTGGCTGATGATCGCCGGACCGTGAAACGAGATGTCGTTGCGAGCCGGAGTTTCGCCCTCTTTCTGTCCAGGCATCCACCAGCGCCCGGCCTCCTTCGGGTTACGCGGGTCGCTGATATCGACGAACACGAGGATTTGGCCGCGGTAGCCGGGCATTGTGGCTGCGGCATTAAAGTATTTACCGCCGGGATAGCCGATGCGGTGAATACCGGTCGCTCCCGTTTTCCACTGGGAGAGAAGTTTCCAGTTGACCGGATCGCTGATATCCCAAATCAACGCCCCCTCATCGTTCGGCCGGTTTGGGTCACCGCCCCAGTTATTCGGTTTCTTCTGTAATGCCGTTACGAGAAGGTTGTCGTGAAATTCGACCTGATAAGTGTTCGTGTTGTCGGGCCCAGGAACGAACTTTACGAATTTCGGATTCTCAATATCAGTTACATCTTCTATAACCCAGCCCGACTCCCAGAAATGTCCAAGATAGGCATACCATCTATCGCCGGCACGCCGTACAACGATCTTAAAGGCTCCGCCGTGCCCGTTCAGGCCGCTGTACCCGATGGCCTTCATGTTGTTTGCGATCCATCCTGAAGGAATCGGATCCGCTTGTATCTGCCATCCACAGATGGTTAAAGAAACGCCGCAAACCACCCAAGCTGATAGGTTCAATCATCACCTCCATTCGCCCGATCAGGATTATTAAGATAATATCTGAAATGACAGAGATATGGCGGTGTAGACACCTCGAGCCCACGGCCAAATAACCGATAACATAATCTCAAATTCACCCCCCGTTCATCTTGAAAAATCGCCTTGACATTCCTATAGGCCGGTGATAGGTATATCAAGCGACCAAAGCGTCCGTTCAACAAGATTGCGGGCGCCTGAACACTGCGGGGGAGGGGTTTATATGGGTTCCGTCTTCGGCATTCGGGTGTCATCGTGTCTCGGTAGAAAGCCTGCGGCTCGGGTTTTCGCTTCCTGCCTATTGCTGCTTGCTGGATGCAGCGTCTTATCCGCACAAGCGAACTTAGGCCGTTTGCGGGGGACAGTTCGCGATCAATCCGGCGGCGCAGTAGTAGGCGCTTCCGTGTCGATCATCGACGCGGAGCGCGGCACTACGCGCAGCGTGGTTACCGATCAAGCGGGGCAGTATTCGGCCCCCGGCTTGCTTCCAGGCAAGAAAACCGTCCGGGCCGAGTTCATGGGCTTTAAGACCTTCGAGCAATCCAACATCACGCTGGAAGTCGGCCAGGACGCTCTGTTCGATGTCGTGCTCGAGCCCGGGGCCCTGACCGAGACGATCCGCGTAACCGAAGCTCCTCCGCTGCTCGATACGACCAGCGCCGAGCTCGGTGGAACCATCCAGAACCAGGTGATCAATGATCTGCCCTTGAACGGGCGGAATTTCGAGAACCTGCTGGACCTGCGGCCCGGCGTCACGAAATACCCTGGCAACTCGGGGTGGACGCAGAGCACCAACGGGCTGCGGCCTCACGACAATTTCTTCATGGTGGACGGCATCAACAGCAACGATCCTTGGATGGCCCAGAGCGTGATGAACGCGGTGATGGCCGCTGGGGACGCCGGCACCATGCTGCCGATCGATGCCATCGATGAATTCAAGACGCAGCAGAATCCGCGGGCGGAATACGGCTGGAAACCGGGGGCCGTTGTCAATGTGGGAGTGAAATCCGGAACTAACCAGATTCACGGCACTGCGTACGCCTATGGCCGTGATGGCTCCTGGGATGCGCGCAACTTCTTCGAGACGCCGGACACGCCGCGAGCGCCACTCGCCCTGGAGCAGTTCGGGGCCAGCGTCGGCGGCCCCATCCGGCAGGACAAGCTGTTCTACTTTTTGAATTTCGAAGATCAACGGTACAATCTCGGCAGCCCGGCCCAGCATGAGGTGCCGATTACCGCAGCCGGAGTCGGTCCGGCCGCGCAGAACCTGATCGGCGCCTGCAATGCCGCGAGAACGGCGGGCACCCTCACTGCGCTGAGCGCGCAGATTGCAGGTTTGAGCATGACCTGCACTCCGCTGAGCAACTACCCGGGCCTGTTCCTCGCAAACCCAGGCCCGACTACGCAGATCAATACGTCCCTCACTACCGAGAATCGCATCGACTCGGGACTGGTAAAGGTCGATTATCACCCGAACGCCAAGAACTCGTTCAGCGGAATGTATTTCATCAGCCCGGGGAATGGAGTGTTCGTCGACAATCCGACCCTCGAAGTAGCCGGTCCCTGGCTCACCAACCAATACGCCCGTTCGCAAGTTGCTTCGGGAAACTGGATCTGGGTCCCAAGTTCGCGATGGGTGAATTCGTTCCGCTTTGGATACTCGCATTATTACCAGGCGTTCACCAGCGTCGATGCCTCGCAGAACCCGGCAAACTACTCGTTCAACGGGAACACGTACCACATCTACACAGGCCAGACCAATCCCGCCTATTACGGCCTGCCGAGTCTCAATTTCCAGGGCGGCTACTCGTTCCAGATGGGGCTAGGCTGGCCCAAAACGGTTGGACCCGATGGCGTCTACCAGATCTCCGACGGCCTCTCCGTGCTGACCGGAAATCACGCGCTCAAGTTCGGCGGTGAAATTCTGGTCAATCAAAGCACGAATAACGTCACCGCGCTTACCAAAGGGAATGCGCGGTTCAATGGCCTGCAGAACTTCTTCGCCGGGAACATGAATCGGGCGCGGTTCACCAACGGGGATTTTCTGCGGCACTTGAGTAACGAGGGCTACGCGCTATTCGTTCAGGACGACTGGCGAGCTACCCGGCGGCTTACGTTTAACCTCGGACTCCGGTACGAACTCACAACCGTTGTCAAAGATAGCAAAAATCTGCTTGGCAACTTCGACCCGGCGCTCGGGCTGGTACAGGCAGGCAAGCAGATCGGGTCCGTTTTCAATGGCGATCACAATAATTTCGCGCCGCGAGTCGGGGTCGCCTGGGACGTGATGGGAAATGGCAAGACCGTGATCCGAGCCGGCGGCGGGATATTCTACGAGCAGGGCAGCTACGACTCGTTCATGGCGATCGGCAACCTGCTGGGCCTGCGCACGGTGCCAACAGGCGTGCCTCTCTACAGCAATGGCAACCCCACTCCCCAGACGGCCGGTGGAAACATCAATCTCGGGTCCATTACCCTCACCGGCGGAGCCCTCGGATCGGCCACCACGCCCGGAACGTTCAAATACAACTGGGCGAACAATGGCTCGAACACGCCGCTGTTCTCGGTAACGCCGGCTTGCGGCGACGGCACCGTGAAACTGGCCTCGGGACTGACGCCGCAGCGCTGCGTGGTATTGGGCGTCGACCGAAACCTGCGGACACCCTACGTTGGCACGTGGAACATCGGCGTTCAACGCGCCATCACGACGAACCTCTCGCTGGACGTCTCCTACGTCGGCAATCACGCCACCAAACTCGTGGGGCTGACGGACTTGAACCAGCCGCGCACCGTCAACGGCTTCAGCCCGGGATGGGGCAACCCGGCGATTCCGGGCACTCCGGCGGCGCTCTGCCTGGCCAGCGCTCCTGCCTACGACAACTGCAATCCGGACAGCGATGCCGAGCAAGCCGCCCGGCCCTTTAACAGCAGGTTTCCGTATCTGAGTTACATTTACTGGCTGTCCAACAATAACTTCTCGAACTACAACGGCCTGCAGGTGTCCGTAACGCAACGGAACTCGCACGGTCTTTCGTTTGTGCTGGGCTACACTTTCGCCCATGCGCTCGGCATGTCACCGGACAACTGGAGCTTCCTCAGCCCGATTAACAGCACGAATATCAGGCAGTTGTACGGCAATACTCCGTTCGACATTCGCCACCGGTTCACCTTCTCGGTGACGTATACCCTGCCCGGCATCAAGTCGCCCGGCCAGATCCTGCAGGGGTGGTCCCTAAATTCCATCCTGATGCTGCAGAGCGGACTGCCTTGGGGTATAAACGACACCACCACCGATTTCAGCGGCACGGGCGAAATCAACAACCAGAACACGATCGGCGAACAATGGAATTTCTACGGCAATCCCGCGGATTTCAAGACCAAGAAGAGCCTTATCAACACCAATGATGGCGCGGGCGGGATTCCATACTTTGAAGGCACGAGCAATGCGGCCTGCCTGGCGAAATCCAGGGCAATGGGACCACTGGCAGTGGCCTCGCTGGCCAATCTCGGCTGTTATGCGATGGGCAGCTCGGTGATGGTGCCGCCGGCCTTCGGAAGCTACGGCACCATGGGCCCCAATATTTTCCGGAGTATGCCTTACACCAACTGGGACCTGTCCGTGACCAAGACGACGAAGATCAAAGAGCGCCTCAACGCCCAGTTCCGGGCGGAGTTCTTCAACGTTTTGAATCATCCGAACATCTCCAACCCGTTTGGCGGGCCGGGCGGAGACAACACCTACACGGATCCATCCGGAACCGGCGGGCAGAGCTTCGGGTTCCGTCCGGAGACTCCGGACGTGACCAGCTCGAACCCGGTGCTCGGCTCGGGCGGACCCCGCGCCATCCAGTTAGGACTGAAACTGATCTTCTAGCCCCTGCCTCAGCAGCGCCGTGCGCGGCCAGCCTCGTTTGTGACCTTGTCACGGCGGGCTGGCCGCCCTTTTTGCGACGTAGAGCCTCCACACCAAAGCCTCAGTCCCCCTCCCGCGATCCCAGGTGACCGATTACACCCCATTGACGTGGTGCTCGCCTCGTCCTACCATTTAATTGGATAAAGAGGCCTGGATTTCTTTAGGAGCAGCGCGATGTCAGTCGCCTTGACGGCCGAGACGAATGTATCCGAAATCGTGGATCAGCACGCTGGTAGACGGGGTGGGCTCATCGCCATCCTGCAGGATATTCAGGCGAGGTACGGCTATCTTCCGCCCGACGCCCTGAAGGTCGTGGCGGAACGGACGGGCCGGCCGCTGGTGGATATTTACAGCGTGGCGACATTTTACCGGTCGTTCAGCCTGCAGCCGCGCGGTAAACATGTCTGTTCGGTCTGCCTGGGCACGGCCTGCCACGTACGGGGCGGACCGGCGGTGCTCGACGAATTCGAACGCGCGCTCGGCGTCCGACCCGGCGAAACTACAGGCGACCGTGAATTCACACTCGAGACGGTCAACTGCTTGGGCGCCTGTGCCTTGGGTCCAATTGCAGTGGTGGACGGCCACTACTTCTCGAACGTGGCGCCGGCGGGGGTCAAAACCGTCGTCGACAGCGCGCGGGCGGGGCTGGACAAGGTGGAAGTCCGAACGGATCAGCGGATTTTTCCGGTGGAAGTCAGTTGCGCCCGCTGCAATCACAGCCTGATGGACGCGGACCACCCGGTAGACAGCCATCCCTCGATTCGGGTCACGGTGGCATACGATCACGTCCACGAACACATCTGGCTCTCTTCCCTCTACGGGAGCTACAACGTCGATTCGGAACACGAGATCGCAGCGGATTCGGTGGCAGATTTCTTCTGTCCGCACTGCCACGCGCACCTGATCGGCTCCTCCAATTGCCCGGAATGCCGCACGCCAATGGTTCCGATGATTGTCCGCGGAGGCGGCATCGTTCAGATCTGTTCGCGCCGAGGCTGCCGGGGGCACATTCTCGACATCGGAGGACCTCCATTCTGATCCGCGCGACGGAGCACACCCATGGAACGCCTCAAATCGATCGAGGAACTGGCGGAACTGAGAGAACGGATCGCGGCGGACCGCCAGCCGGATTTGCCGGTAATCGTCATCACGGCGGGGACCTGCGGACAGGCCAGCGGCGCTAACGACCTGATCCGCATTGCTAAGCGGGAAATCCTGGCGAACGGGCTGGCCGACCGCATCGGCCTGCGCATCACCGGGTGCCATGGCTTCTGCCAGGCGGAGCCCTCGGTGCTCATCGAGCCTGAAGGGACCTTTTATCCAAACCTCGGAATCCCGGAGATGGTTCGGGTAGTTCATGCGGTGAGCCGCGGAGAGGTGATCCAGGAGCTCCTCTGGCGCAATCCGAGAACGCGCCGCCGCGTGGAACGGCAAGCGGAAATCCCATTCTTCGGCCGTCAGACCCGCACTATTCTTTCGCGCAACCAGAAGCTCGATCCGATCCGCATCTTCAGCTACATCGAGAATGACGGCTACTCGGCGCTGGCCAAAGCTTTGTGGGCCGGCGATTCCCGGCGCGTGATCGAAGAGGTGAAGACCTCGGGCCTGCGAGGGCGTGGTGGGGCGGGTTTCCCCACCGGCATCAAATGGGAACTCCTCGCCAACCAGCCCAATGGCCGCGGCAAGATTCTCGTGTGCAACGCCGACGAGGGTGACCCAGGAGCCTACATGGACCGCAGCGTTCTGGAAGGCAACCCGCACAGCATCATCGAGGGAATGCTGATCGGCGCATACGCGACTGGCGCGCGCGAAGGCGTGGTCTACGTGCGAACGGAATATCCGCTGGCCATCAAACATCTCGTCATCGCCCTCCGCCAGGCACGCGAGATGGGTCTGCTCGGGCGGAATATTCTCGGCACCGGGTTTTCATTCGATATCGAAATTGTGAAGGGAGCGGGCGCTTTCGTCTGCGGCGAAGAGACGGCGCTCATGCGCTCCGTCGAAGGGGAACGCGGCGAACCGCGCCAGCGCCCTCCCTACCCCGTGGAAAAGGGCATCGACGGCAAGCCCACCGCTATCAATAATGTCGAGACCTGGGCCAACGTTCCGGTGATCCTCTCGGTCGGCGGGTCGCTTTTTGCGAAGATCGGC
>CAYMHP010000195.1:0-12028 GCA_964390225.1 uncultured Solibacteraceae bacterium | reverse complement strand
AAGAACTATACGACTCCCGACCTCTACGCGAAGGTCACCGGACGCGCCAAGTACGCGGAGGATTATCGCGCCGAGGGCATGCTGTTCGCGAAGCTTCTGTTGAGCCCAGTGCCGCACGGGCGCATCCGCAACATCGATGCGAGCGAGGCACTCAAGATGCCGGGCGTCAAGGCCATCCTCACTGAGGACGATATGCCGAAACCGGCCGATGCCATGACGGATCTCGGCCAGAGGATCCCGGCGAATCCTCTGGGAGAGCGCGGCCTGACCAATCATCCGGTGTATCAAGGCGAGCCGATTCTGGCCGTCTGCGCGGTGGATGAGCTGACGGCCGCGGAGGCCATCGAAAAAATCAAACTCGACATCGAACGGCTTCCGCATGTGGTCGATCCGCTAGTGAGCCTGCGCCCCGGCGGCCCCAACGCGCGCCCAGAGGGCAACGTCTGGATGCGGCCAAACCCGAACACTCCCCCGCCCCAGCCTCCCCCGCAGGTGAAAGAGGTCAAGTGGACCGACGCCGATTTCGAGGAATATAAGCCGGGCCGGCTGCCGATGGGCAAGGCCACCGATCCCGAATGGTCGTTCGGCGATTGGGAAGGCGGTTTGAAGAACGCTGCGCTGGTGCTTGACGAAACCTTCGTTACGCCCAACACGAGCCACCAGACGCTCGAGACCCGCACGGCCATGGCGTACTGGCAGAACGGGAAAGTCTACGTGCACTGCTCCACACAGAGCACCGCGCAGACCGCTCCGGCGATCGCCCGCTGGCTGGGCCTGCTCGAGCCGAACGGGCAGCCCGATATCAGTAAGGTCGTCGTGGTGAGCGAGTACACCGGCGGCGGCTTCGGCAGCAAGATCACTAGCGCGATCTCCGCCATCATCCCCGCAATCCTTTCGCGCAAGGTCGGCGCTCCGGTGATGATGCGCGTCAGCCGCGAAGAGGAACACTTCATCGGCCGTGCGCGGCCCAGCCTGCACGGACGCCTGAAGGTCGGGTTCACGAAGGAAGGCCGCATCACCGCCATTGACATGTTTGTGGTCTGCGACAACGGACCGTACGATCCTCAGGGAGATGCCAACCAGTCCGGCCGCATGGTCTCGCTGATGTATCAGCCGCCGGCGATGCGTTGGCGCGGCATCACGGTTCTGACCAACACGCCGCCGAGACTTTCGCAAAGCCAGCCGGGCGGGTTCCAAGGCATCGCGCTGATGGAGCCGATCATCGCCAAGGCATCGCGCAAACTGGGTGTCGATCAGGTGGCCATTCATCGCATTAACGCCCCTGTGGGTAAGGCGCCCATCGGACCTCCCGGGCGCGATGGCAAGCGGCTCTACGTGACCAGCGCGTACGTCAAGGAAGCGCTCGACCGCGGCGCCGAAGAGTTCCAATGGGAGAAGCGCAAGGCCCAGACCAAGCGCAGCGGCACGAAGGTGCGCGGCATCGGCGTGGCGACGAGCTGCTTCGTTGGTGGCTCGGTAGGCTTCGACGGGCTCGCTATCCTCAAACCCGACGGCAAGCTGTACATTCAATCCGGCATCGGTAATCTCGGAACGGCCTCGATGAGCGATACCCATCGGGTCACCGCGGAGTTACTCGGCATGCCGTGGGAAAAGTGCGAGATCACGTGGGGGAGCACGGCCAAGAACCTGCCGTGGAGCTGCCCCTCGGGCGGCAGCCAGACGACACATGCCCACACGCGGGCTGCGTATGCCGTGGCGATGGACGCAAAACGCAAGCTGCAGGAAATCGCGGCCAAGGATCATGGCGGCAAGCCGGAAGATTACGAGGTCGCCAACGAACGCGTCTTCCGCAGAGGCGGCGGCGCCGGAATGACCTTCGCCCGGGCGGCGAAACGCGCCATCGAGCTGGGCGGCACCTACGACGGTCACGAAGTGCCCAAGGGCATCAATAAAATGACCGCGGCGTCCGTGCACGCGCTGGCCGGCCAGGGGCTTCTCGCCGTCGCCCGCGACACGATGCCTCGCGACGGCCAGACGCACTCCTATGTGGCCGGGTTCGCTGAAGTCGAAGTCGATGTTGAAACCGGGAAGTACCGGATTCTCGACTACCTCGCGGTGGCGGACGTCGGCACCATCATTCACCCGCGCGCCCTCGGCGGGCAGGTGCTCGGCCGCTCCATGCTGGGCATCGGCCACGCCATCGGCCAGAAGTGGGTCTACGACCAGCACTACGGCATTCCGCTCGCGAAGCGATTCCACCATAACAAGCCTCCGACGATTCTCGACGCGCCGGCCAAGATGGAGTGGGCGGCTCTCGACATTCCCGATCCGGAAACGCCGATCGGCGCGCGTGGCATCGGCGAGCCTCCGGTGGGCGCCGGCTGCATGGCAATCCTGAACGCTCTTTCGGACGCGCTCGGCGACGAGATCTTCCGGCGCGCACCCGTGACCGCGGACGTCATTCTCGCTTCCCTCGAAGCGGGCAGGCCGGCGGGCGACCCGCTCACGGCCCATATCTAGGCTGAAGGAGAAGAATATGGCGATCATTCGCGACATCATGCCGGCATTCGAACTCTTTCAGCCGGCCAGCACCGGCGATGCGGTAGCTTTGCTCGATCGTTACGGGAAGCAAGCCTGGGTGCTCGGGGGCGGGCTCGACAGCTTCGATTGGCTGAAGGACCGCATCAAGCGGCCCAGCGTCGTCGTCGACCTCAGCCAAATCCAGGAACTGCGCGGCATCCGTCCCCTCAACGGAGGCGTCGAGATCGGCGCCATGACCACGCTGACCGAGGTGGTGCGCCACCCGCTGATCAAGGAGAAGTTCAGTATCCTCTCCACCGGCGCCGAGGCGGCCGCATCTCCGCAAATCCGAAACCAGGGCACGCTCGGCGGTAACGTCTCGCAAGACACCCGCTGCTGGTATTATCGCGGCGGCTGGAAATGCTATCGCGCGGGCGGCAACACCTGCTACGCCGATACACCCAGCGCCATTAACCGCGAGCATGCCATCCTCGGAGCGGATCGCTGCGTTGCCGTAAATCCGTCCGACACCGCGCCCGCCCTGATCGCACTGGACGCACAAATGGTCATCCGCAACTCCAAGGGTGAACACGTAATGAATGCGGAAGACTATTTCGTTGGACCCGGCACCGACATCACCCGGATGAACGTCCTGCGGCCCGGCGATCTGCTGACCGCCATCCGCATCCCGGGAACCTGGGCAGGCGCCCATTTCTACTTCGAGAAAGTTCGCGACCGTGAGGTCTGGGACTTTCCGCTCGTCAATGTCGCGTCGGCCGCGGTGTTCTCGGGCGATCGCATCGAGCGCATCCGGATCGCCGTGAACGGCGTTGCGGCGCGCCCCTTACGCCTCAAACGCGTGGAAGATGCTGTAACCGGAAAGACCCGGAACGCGGAAACAGCGGACATGGCCGGAAAGCTCGCGATTGAGGGCGCCGAGCCTCTGCAGCACAACGGTTACAAGGTCCCGCTCATGCGCAATCTGGTGAAGCGGGCTATTCGTGGGGTGGAGGAACCGACATGGGCGTCGTAGAGTGGGCGAATAGTCCTTGGGGAGAAGATGTCCCCATCCATATTTCGTTTTTCCTGCTGTGGGTATCGGCTATCGGAGGCCTGCTGTTCCTGATCGTGCATGCGATCTGGGTCCGGTACTTCGCCAAACCCGAAGAGTTTGCCGATACCACGCCGGCATCCGTCGCAGCGCGCATTCCCGACGAGGTGCCGCGCCACTCGTTGGCTGCCCGCCTCTTCCACTGGATCATGGCCGCGGCGATGCTGGTACTGTTGTTCACGGCGTTCCTGCCGAAGGTCGGCGTGCAGTTTGCGTGGGTAACGTACCACTGGGCCGCCGGCATCGTCCTGACCGCCTCGATTCTGTATCACATTATCCACGCCAGCTTTTGGCTGGACTTCTGGTCGATCTGGCCAGACAAGGCCGATATCGAGGACGCCGGGCGAAGATGGAACCGCGCGCTCGGCAAACCGGCGCCGCCTCCCCGCCGGTTCGCCAAGTACCCGCTCGAAAACAAGATGTATCACGCCGTGATCGTGCTGGCCGGCCTCTCGGTCATGTTGACGGGCGTGTTCATGATGTTCCGCGTGCGCACGCCCTTCTTCACGCGCAATCCCTACCTGTTCGGCGACATGACGTGGGGGTTGATGTACGTGCTGCACGGGCTTGCCGGAGTTGGCCTGATCGCCCTCATCATGGTACACGTGTACTTTGCAATCCGGCCGGAAAAGCTGGTCATCACCAAATCGATGATCTTCGGCACGCTCAGCAAGGAGCACTACCTGGAACACCACGATCCGCAGCGCTGGGCTCCAGAAACGGCAACCGAGCAGCAGCGGGCAACGGCTGGCGATTAAGGGATGCCGGAGACGCTCGAGGAACGTTGCAACGCCATTGAAGAGTGTTATGAGTTCATGCTGGCCTATGCCGCGCAGGGACTCGCCGACGACTCAGGCACACAATCCGGGTCGCAGCTCCGCGATTTCCTGAGCCGGGCCGTGGAAGCGCTGTCAGGGTTGGCGGATTCCTATGGCGCAGCGGTCAAACAACAGAGCCTGCAACCCGCCGGCCACTACGAGGCTTTCCTGAAAGTGCTCGACCGCGATGCAGCCGATTCGCTCGCGGCGTTAGAGATGGTGCTCGCCCAACCGGTGCTCAGTTCGCAATTAATCGACAACCTCAACGCCTCGATCCACCTGCGCGCCCTGCTGACGGATCTCTTCCTCATCGACGAAATCCTGAAACTCCAGCAGGCGCCGAAGCCGGCGGCCACTAATTAGGGAGTGGGCCCGACTGATAGTCGGCTGCAGGCTGACAGCCCGCCCTACTTTGCCTACCGCCGTCCGATTGGCGGAATCAGGTCAGGTTCTCGCCCCACCTGGCCTCTTTCCGCGTCCTGAATACTCACATCGTAGTCCTGCAAAATGTCCCCAAGAACGTTCTCCAGATTGACCTTGGCGTGGATGTACTGGTTGCGCGCGCTCTCCTCGGCCAATTCGGCATTGGTGGTGTCCCGCTGTGTAACCACTACGTCGAGAATGCTGGCCGTTCCCAACTCGTACTTGCGCTGCGTTCCCATGAGCGTTTGCTCCTGGAGTTGACGGGCCTCGACGCTGTTGTCGTAGGCCGCGTGCGCCTGGCTCAGCGCCGTCCGGGCATTCACGACGTTTTGCTTGATGTTGTTGTGAAGCTGCTTGTCCTGAATCTGCTGCTGGCGATAATTCAGCGCGTCGGTAATGTAATCGGCTTGCGCCGCCCGGTTTTTGAGATTCACATTGAATTGCACCCCGACTGTATAATTCGGGAAGTTGCGGGAGAACAGCTGGCGCAGCACGTCTCCATAACCCCCAATCAAATAACCGTTTACGTCACCGGGACCGCGAGTAATCAGTTGCGTGTTTCCTGTTAACGGGTTCGTCACGGGGAATGGAATCGTGTTCACGACGCCGGCCACACCGGCGTTCGACAGGTTCGCGAATGCCGAGAGCTGGGGCAGCATCGCATCCTTGGTTCCCTTCATACTGATCAACGAATCCTCCAGGCCGATACGGCTTTGCTCCACATCGGGGCGGCTTCGCAGCGCCTCGGCGATCAAGTCCTGCACCGGTTGGATCTGCTCCTGCTGCGGAACGTCGAAATGGTCCGTCGGGACGATCCGCGCATTGATAATCTCCAGCCGGTCCATGCCGCTACGGGTCAGCGCGTTCTTAAGAATCATTTCCTGCTGCAGGACCTGGGTCTCGGCATTCGTCACATCCTGCTGGCTCGTCTTCATGACCGCCTGAGCCTGAATGGTGTCGAACGGCGCGATGGCCCCAAGCTCCGCGCGCCGCTTGTTGTCCGTATACAACTTAGTATTCAATTCCAGTGTGCGTTGGCGGATCTTCAGAGTCTCGTTGAACGAAACAAGGTCCCAATACAGGCTCACCACGTTGGCAACCGTGGCCATCACCTGGTTCTTGAAGGTCAGATCGGAAACCTGTTTCTGATTTTTGGCCACCGTGATGAAGCGCTTGTTGACCGAGGGCCGGAACGATTGCAGCAGGTTCTGTTGGATATTCAACGCGAGACTCGCCTGGTCGAACGGGTTGTACATGTTGAAGTACGAGTTCTGGGTGATGTTGAATTGGTTGTTCATCCCCAGCGTCATCGTCGTTCCAAAGGGAGTGCCCTGCTGGATGCCATAGGACGAACCCTTGTATTGAGAGACCAGCGCGTTTACACCCGCAATGTTGGTCGCGGTCTGAATCTGCGTGGTGTGCACGAACTGCCCGTTGATAAAGAATATGGGGTCGAAGTTTGGAATCGTCGATCCCGCCGTCTGCACGTTCAAACCGGAAAACAACCCGCCCTGGTTGCCGGTATTGTTGATGTTGGTTCCACCCGAGCCCAGCGCGGTTCCGGCCAGAACGCCCAGGGTGGCGGACGAGGGCCCAGTCGAGACGCTATTGGAAACGTTGCGCAAGACCGTTCCGGCTTGGGCGCGCAGCAGATTGGCAGCCTGCAGTGCCGGCGTGTACCGCGCCGACGCGATATCCAGGTTGTTTTCCAGCGCCAGCGCGATCGCATCCCGTAGAGAAAGGTAAATGTTCCCCGCTCGCATCAGTTTGTCGATCCGGGTGGAATCCTCGTAACTGGTCGCCGGAATCGGGCGGGGGCGGTAATTGCTGGTCAGGCGCGCGAAGAAGCCGCCCTCCTCGCGCTGCGTGATATCGGGAATCTGTCCGAAACCGGGTGCGGCGACAAGGCCGCTCAGCAGGATGGCTGCGATCGATTTGGCTCGTCTCATAACCTTCAACCCTACCTTGAAAATGCCTGCGAAAGCACGGAGGAGGGCAACCGCGTCACCAGACTCGGCCACCCTCTAAATTCTTCTTAGCGAGGTACGTAAACTGGGACGGCTTGGTTCTGAAGAAGTTAGCTTGTCCGATTCTGGGACGCGCTCTTCGCCTCCGGACACGTAACCCGCGGCGGCGGTAGAGTAGTCAGTAGGATATGCGCAGGTTTCTGTTCGCGCTGTTCGCTCTGGCCCTCACAGCCTGGGCCGCCAACCTCAAGCTGTACTTGAAGGATGGCTCGTATCACCTTGTCCGCGAATACCAGGTGGAAGCCGACAGGGTCCGCTTCTACAGCGTCGAGAGGAGCCAGTGGGAGGAGATGCCGCTGGACCTCATCGACCTCAAGCGCACCGAAGCCGAGGAGTCTGCCCGTAAGACGGAACTGGACAAGGAGGCCAAGCTCCTCTCTGAAGAGGATCGCGCCGAACGCGCCATCCAAAAAGAGGTCCTGCGAATTCCGCAGGATCCGGGCGTCTACTGGCTGGAGGGCAACCAGGCCAAGATTCTGCACGCGGCAGAATCCACCGTCCACACGAACAAGGGCCGCTCGATTCTGAAACGCATGGCGCCGGTTCCCATCGTCTCCGGCAAAGCGACGCTCGAGTTGACCAATACGCATTCCATGAACATCTTCAGCAACCCCGAGCAGGAATTCTACATTCAGCTTTCGGAAACGGAGCGCTTCGGGATCGTCAAACTGACGCCGAAAGGTGCCGTCCGCATTGTCGAGAACCTCACGATGATGCCGGTCACGAATGAAGTGGTTGAGGAACCCCAGTTGGTGGATATCTTCCAGCAGCAACTCACCCCGGACGGACTGTACAAGATCTGGCCCAAGGAGCCCCTTCCGGCCGGCGAATACGCCGTGGTCGAATACACCGCCGGCAAGCTGAACATGCAGGTCTTCGACTTCGCCGTAAAACCCGCGAAATAGTGGCGCAGGCGATTCGCCTGCGGAGCTTGATAGCAGCAACACGGTTCTCCATCACGCCTGCTCACTTCCCCCGTTAAAATGAAAGCGGCGTGCCACTTGTCCCGCCATATATCGAGGCACTGCGCCCTTACGAAGCCGGCCGCACCATCGAGTCCGTTCGCCGGCAATATGGCCTGAGTTCCATCGCCAAGCTGGCGTCCAACGAGAACCCTCTGGGCACGTCCCCCAAAGCTTTGGAAGCAATCCGCGAGTCGCTGAGCGGATTGAACTTGTACCCGAACGGAGGACTCGACCTTCGCCAGGTGCTGGCGCGCGAATTCGATGTCAAAGTGGAGAACGTAATCGCGGGCAGCGGTTCGGAAGGCATCATGTCCAACATCATTCGCGCCTTCCTGGGCGATGAGGACGAGGTGCTTACGACCGAAGCCGCCTTCATCGGCTTTCAAGTGCTGGCGCGCTCCCGCGGCGTGAAGTACCGCACAGTTCCTTACCGCAATTGGTACTACGACCTGGAGGCACTCGCGGGCGCCATTACGCCCAACACGAAAATCGTTTACCTGGCGAACCCCAACAACCCCACCGGCACGATCTTCACGCGCCAGGAGTTCGACAAGTTCTACGAGCACGTGCCGGAGCGCGTCCTGATCATTCTCGACGAGGCCTACTTCGAATACGCCAAGGACAACCCGCGATATCCCGACTCCATGCACTACCGCTACGACAACGTGATCACGCTTCGCACGTTCTCGAAGGTCTACGGGCTCGCCGGAGTACGCATCGGCTACGGTTTCGCCCACGAAGAGCTGATCCGGAACCTGCTCAAGGTGAAGTTGCCGTTTGAACCCTCGACGCCCGCCCAGGCGGCCGGCATCGCCGCGCTCGCAGATAAAGAATTTCTCCACCGCTCGCTCGAACTGAACGCGCGCGGCCTGCGCTTCCTCGAGCGCGAACTGCGGAACGACGGTTTTGACGTCGTGTCATCGGAAGCCAATTTTGTAATGCTCGTCCTGCCTTCAGAGCAGGACGCAGGCCGGATGTTTGAGGCGTTGCTCTCGCAAGGCGTGATTGTCCGCCCGCTGAAGGCCTTCGGACTCCCGAATTGCATTCGAATCTCCACCGGGACCGATGAGGACAACCGCCTCTGCATCGATGCCATCAGGAGGAGTTATGCCGCAAGTCTTGGAGCATCCCAAACCCGTTGAACAGGATTTTCTGCCGCTCAACGGCACCGATTACCTGGAATTCTATGTAGGCAACGCGCGGCAGGCGGCGCACTACTACCGCACGGCCTTCGGCTTTCGCCTGGTGGCCTACCGCGGCCCGGAAACGGGGACGCGCGACCGCGCCTCTTACGTGCTTGTGCAGAATAAGATTCGTTTCGTGCTGACCACGGCGCTCCAACCAGACCACCCGATTGCCGACCACGTCCGGCTCCACGGCGATGGCGTTCACGACATCGCGCTGTGGGTGGATGACGCGGAGGGCGCCTGGCGCGAGACTACCCGCCGCGGCGCCCGCAGCGTAAGCGAGCCGGAGACTCTGCGCGACGATCACGGCGAGGCGCGCATCGCCTCCATCGCAGCATACGGCGATACACTCCACACTTTCGTCGAGCGCCGCAATTACACCGGCGCCTTCCTGCCCGGCTTCGTTGCCACCGCCTCCGAGGACCCCATCGCGCTCCCAGCGGGGTTGCAGCATATCGATCACATCGTCGGCAACGTCGGCTGGGGCGAGATGAACCGCTGGGTGCAGTTTTACCAGGACGTGATGGGCTTCAAGATGTTCAAGCACTTCGACGACAAGGACATCTCCACGGAGTATTCCGCTCTGATGTCGAAGGTGATGTCCAACGGCAACGAGCGCGTGAAGTTCCCCATCAACGAGCCCGCCGAGGGCCGGCGCAAATCGCAAATCGAGGAATACCTGGAGTTTTATCACGGCCCCGGCGTCCAGCACATTGCGATGGCCACCAACGACATCATCGCGACGGTCTCCACCCTGGCGCGGCAGGGCGTCGAATTCCTGCGCGTGCCCTCCACTTACTACGACGACCTGCTTGCGCGCACTGGTCCCATCGAAGAGCCGCTCGAGGAATTGCAGAAGCTCGGCATCCTGGTGGACCGGGACGACGAAGGCTACATGCTGCAGATCTTCACGCGGCCGGTCGAAGACCGTCCGACCGTTTTCTATGAAGTGATCCAACGCAAGGGAAGCCGCAGTTTCGGGAAGGGGAATTTCAAGGCGCTGTTCGAAGCCATCGAGCGCGAACAGGCGCGGCGCGGAAATCTCTGATGGAGCCGCGAGCCGAGCTGAAGCTCTGCACGTTCCAGGTGTGCACCCATCTAGGCCGGCATCAACGTCTGGGCGCGCACAAGGACGGCCGGATCGTCGACGTGAACTTCGCCACAGCCTGGTACATGGCGCAGACCGGAGAGGCCGAGCCCCATCGCCTGGCCGATGCTCTGGTCCCCTCCAACCTGCTCGATTTTCTTCGATCCGGGCTGCGCGCCATCCACACCGCGGAGGAGCTTTTTCTCGGCGCCGGCCCGCGGCCGGGCGACTGGTGGCGCCACGACCCTCCCCTGCGCGGCCCCAACGACGAGACTCTGGTTTACCGCGAGAATGAGGTCGAACTGCGGGAATTATTCGGCGCAACCGGCGACGTACGCGGCCCCTGCGAGTGCGAATGGGGTCTCGCCGCCGTGATCGGCCGCTGCGGAATTGCCGGCTACACCCTGCAGAATCGCTTCACCACTCGCGAGGCGGCGGGTCCCTATCTGGTGACCCCCGACCAGTTTCGCGAAATCTGCCAACTCGAGCTGAGTCTACGGGTCAACGGTGCGGAACAGGGCCGCCATCATGCACGCGGCAACTTCAACCAAAGCCCCGGCCTCATGCCCGGCGACGTCATCAGCGGAGGCGCGCTAGGGACGGTATCACTCAAGCCAGGCGACGTCGTCGAACTCGAAGCCCCCAAAATCGGCGTCCTACGTAACCGGGTGACATAAAAATGTGGGGCGGCCAATCCTGGTCGCAGCCGCCTTTCAGGCGGCTCCCAGTGTAGAACCCAGCAATCGCCTATGCCAGCTTCGTTTCACCCATCAGAAACCGATCCACGGCCTGAGCCGCCTTCCGTCCTTCGGAGATCGCCCACACCACGAGAGATTGCCCGCGGCGCATGTCGCCGGCGGCGAACACGCCCGGCACCGAGGACATGTAGTTCTGGTCCGTGGCGATGTTTCCGCGCTGATCGAGGTTCACTCCGAGCTGTTCGACCATGCCATTCTTCACCGGGCCGAGAAATCCCATCGCGAGCAGCACCAGGTCCACATCCATGGTGAACTCGGTTCCGGGCTGCGGCTCGAACTTCGGTGGCGCTCCCACCCGCATCGCATGCAACTGCTTCACATTTCCGTTTTCATCGCCCGTGAACTTCACGGTGGAAACGCTCCAGTCGCGAAGGCCGCCCTCTTCGTGCGAACTCTCCACGCGCAACTGCATCGGCCAGAGCGGCCACGGTGTAGACGAGTGGCGGTCGTCCGGGGGCTTCGGCAGCAGTTCGAACTGGGTAATGTGAGCCGCTTTCTGCCGGTGGCTGGTCCCCAGGCAGTCCGCGCCCGTGTCGCCGCCGCCGATAATCACTACGCGCTTGCCCGTGGCGAGAATGGCGGTGTTCGCAGGTACCGTGTCGCCCTCGCAGCGGCGATTCTGCTGCGGCAGAAACTCCATGGCAAAATGGATGCCCTTCAGCTCGCGCCCCGGCACCTTCAGATCGCGCGGCTGCTCGGCGCCGCCCGCCAGCAGAATCGCGTGGAACTCCTTGCGCAGATCCTCCACCGGAACGTTCCCGCCCACGTGCGCATTCACCTGGAAGCGCACGCCTTCGGCCCGCATCTGTTCCAGCCGGCGGTCGATCAGGTGCTTTTCCATTTTGAAATTCGGGATGCCATACCGCAGCAACCCGCCGATCCGGTCGGCCTTTTCGAAAACCGTGACGTCGTGGCCGGCCCGCGCCAGCTGCTGTGCCGCCGCGAGCCCGGCCGGCCCGGAACCCACCACCGCCACACGCCTCCCCGTCCGTATCGGCGCCGGCTCGGGGTGAATATACCCTTCTTCAAATGCCCGGTCGATGATCGTCTTTTCGATTTGCTTGATCGTCACCGGCGGCTCGTTGATGCCCAACACGCAGGCCGCCTCGCACGGCGCCGGGCAGATGCGGCCGGTGAACTCGGGGAAATTGTTGGTGGCGTGCAACTGCCG
>CAYMHP010000194.1:0-12036 GCA_964390225.1 uncultured Solibacteraceae bacterium | reverse complement strand
CCAACACCACCATCGCAAGTCTGCTGAGCGTCGTTCAAGACTACGATCGGTACAAGAACATCTACAAACCGGCCGTGACGAACTCGTGGCCGCTCGATTCCACCTCAGGCGATAAGGAGTTCTCGATGGTCTGGCAGCGGCACGTGCTGTTCGTTAATGCCGCCATGCAGGGCCGATACCGCGCCCATGATGTCATGATCGACTCACGGCGCGGTTACAGCATTGTCGAGGCAACCAGCCTGCAACAAATTGAAAATTACGGGCGCCCCGGCGAACACCTCCTGCCGCCGGATACCGGCAGCGGTTTCATCTGGAGGATTCACAGCATTTCCCGATATGAGGAGCGTGACGGAGGCGTGTATCTGGAGATTGAAGCCATCGCCCTGAGCCGCGATATTCCGAGTTCGCTGCGCTGGCTAGTCAATCCGGTGGTGAACCATTTATCGATCAACTCGCTGACGACCAGTCTTCAACAGACGCGTCAGGCAATTGATACGCAGCAGGTGGCGCAGCAGCGGCTCGCGTCGCGCGAGCGCAAAGGACTGAATTGAGGTGTAGCATGTTGCCATTGGTGTCCCGTCCGATTCATCCCGACCGCGGAATCGGTGCGTTCTGGTGCTCACTGATGCACGATTCGCCGAAGTGGCCCATTCACGGCCGTTACGAATGTCGCGTGTGTGGGCGGCGGTATCGCGTGCCATGGTCGGAGCCGGAACCAACTGGCGCGCCGCCGATGCGCCATACGCCAGTTCCTGCGCTAAGCTCCCTACTTGTGCCGGCGCTGCTGTTATTGGCTGTGTTGACGCGGCCTGGATGGGCCGCGGAGCGGAAGGTTGTGGATTCCTCTCCGGCGGCTGCAGTCACGCTGGAGCGCTTCCTCGCCAGCCAGCAGGACGCGAGCCGGTGGCCGCTGGAGACAATCGAAATCGAAGCATCGCTGCCGAAGCTGCAGAAGACCGGCCGCCTGCGTGCGATTCGAAGGCTCTTGCGGGCGGGTCATGCGGAATATCACGTCCTCGACATTGCCGGCGACCGCTTGGTGGAGAAGCAGGTGATCGTTCGGTACGTCTCAGCAGAAGAAAGGGCGGCCGAGTTTCCTGCCCAGTCGGTTGCGATTACGCCGGCCAACTACAGGATCCGTTACGTAGGACTCGTGCAACTGCAGAGCGGCGTTGCTTACGCATTCCGTATCGTGCCCCGCAAAAAGCGGGAGGGTCTGATTAATGGTGTGATATGGCTCGACGGCGACACGGGCATCCTCGTTCGGGAATCGGGGTACTTAGCCAAGAGCCCTTCAATCTTTTTGAAGCGTGTGAATCTGACACGGGAGATTGATCTTCGCGACGGCGCGGTTGAAGCAAGGACCACGCACGTGTCGATCGACACACGGTTGGTCGGAAGGGCCCAGCTGATGATCGTGGAGCGCCCGTCCTCCGATGAGGTGACTGATCCACAGGGCGTAATCGCGGGTCAGTGATATGCACGGCGTTATGAAAGGCCGTCAGTACCGAGGATACGTGTACGTGGTTATGACTGAACGGCCAACGGAACCCCGCGATCAGACACTCAGATACCACGGGACATTCACCACATTAATGCGCTGATTCCCCTTTAACAGCAGCATTGCTTTCAGCACAGACGCACGCTGGTTATGCAGAAAATAGTGGTACCAGTGCCGCTCCACCAGTTCGGGAATAATAACAGCGATATAGCGATCCGGATACTTCTGCTCGAGGGTATTGACGAAACCTAAAAGCGGGGTGAACAGCTGGCGATACGGAGAATCCAGAACAGTCAGCTTGGGCACCGGCACGCCGAGCTCCAGGGCGGGAGCTTCAACCAGGCGAACCCAGGATTTTCCGAGGTCCTCGGTTTTATCCCCGCTTCGCACTTGCACTGCATACACCTCAGTGGATAGGTGGATCGCGAAGCGCAGGCCCTTCTCCGCCACTTTTGTCCAGCTCTGCAAGGGGAGAATCACAATCGGCGGCTCCAGCTGGGTCAAACGGAGCGGATCGCGCAGTTCAATTTCCCGCGCAAGCGCTAAATAATGGCGGCGAACGCCAATCATAATGGCCAGAAGCAACGGGATCAGCAGGACTGTCACCCAGGCGCCTTGCGCGAATTTAGCAGCGAGGACGATGGCAACGGTAACTGCCGTCACCGTGGCCCCGAGGCCGTTTACAAACATGCTGCGCCGGGCGCCGGGACCCTTGACCCGCTTCCAGTGCATGACCATACCGGCCTGCGAAAGAGTAAACGCGAGGAACGCCCCAATGGCGAAGAGAGGAATCAGGCGGTCCGTAACTCCCCCGAAGACAATCAACAGCACGCCCGCCAGAAATGCGAGCACGTAGATTCCGTGTGAAAATACTAGGCGGCGCCCGCGCGCCGAAAAGGCGTGGGGAAGATAGCCGTCATCCGCAACGATTTGGCACAAACGCGGGAAGTCGGCAAATGCGGTGTTCGCCGACAGGGCCAGGACGGCCAAGATCGAGCCGATGGAAACATAATAGAAGAAGCCCTTTCCCACAATGGCGGCAATCAATTGCGAGAGCAGGCTTTCATAGCCGGGCATCCCCGGGTCGCTTGCTCCCACATGGTAGGCGCGGGCGAGCCAGGCGATTCCCGCGAGCATCAGGACCAGGATTCCAATAATCGCGGTGAGCGTGCGGCGAGCCGAGTCCACCGCCGGCTCGCGGAAGGCTTTCACGCCGTTGCTGACCGCTTCGACCCCGGTCATGGCCGTGCAGCCGCTCGCGAATGACTGCAGAATTACCCAGGCGCTGACGGCGGAAACTGTGGGCCGGAGCGGGTGCGGGGGGATCACGGCAACAGGATGGCCGCCGCTGAATAGATCTTTGAAAACCCCGATGCCAATCGAACCCAACAGGCAGGCGATAAAAAGGTAAGTCGGTACGGTGAAGAGCTTTCCGGTCTCCCTCAGACCTCGCAGATTCACTAACGTGATCAGCAACAGGATCCCGAGACAAACCTCCAGCGTGTGTGGTTGGAGGTCCGGAACGGCGGAAACCAGGGCGCCTACTCCCGCCGATATACCGACCGCGACTACCAGAATATAATCCACGATCAACGCCGCCGCGGCAAGGAGCGCGGCACCGCTCCCGAGGTTTTCGCGAGCCACCGTGTACGATCCGCCTCCTCCCGGATACGCGGCGATGGTTTGCCGGTACGAAAAGTAGACAATCAGCAGCAGGCCAATGATGCTAAAGCTGATGGGGACCACGTATTGGACCCCGAGCGCGCCGAGCGGAATCAGCAGCGTGAGCGCGGCTTCCGGACCGTAAGCCGCGGAGCTGAGCGCGTCCAGACCGAACACGCCGATTCCCTCCGGCGGCCCGAGCCTTTCTTCGCGGTCTTCGTAGCTGGCAAGGGGTTTGCCGAGCAGCAGGTCGCCGAGAGACATAAGCAACCATTCTGCACCAAATGGGCAGCACGTCGAGCGCAACGCTCTGTCCAGTGGCAACGCAGATCGCACCGCAACAACACGGTCGCGAGACGATCACACTTCGCTCCGAACCTGGCGCGACTCAGCGATGAAAGAGCGGTGGGATGATCTTGCCTTCCGGGCCGTAAACCGTAATTTCGACGCTATCCGTCTTCTGGAGCCGGTTGACTGCATCCCGATGGAGACGCCAAGACGAAAACAGAAGGACGATTAGACCGACGATCACGGGAACCGTGGCTTTCATAACGCCTCGCAGCGGGATTACGCGCGCGTGAAGTACCAGGTTGCGCCAAGTAGGATCACCATGACGATGAATACGACGACAGCAACTGTGGCGACGTTGGATTTGGTTGCGGGCTGCTCGGATTCGAACATCTTCCCTCCTTCGTGGGACGGGCCGCGAGCGCATCGATGATATCAGGTTTGCAGCCGCTACGCCTGCCTTCGTTCGGCAACAATGAGCCTCAGCCCGCCGCTTGCGCGCCAGAGGTCTCGGCGCTTTCCCGCCTTCCCGAAGACATGCCTGTCGAAGGTGTTACTATTGGCAAATCTCCAGCAACTATGTCCCTCTTCCGACGGGCCATTGCGGTCACAGCCATTGTTGTTGCTCCGCTCGTTCTACTAGTGGCGTTCGAAACTTCAAGTGGGTTCCTCCGGGTAGCGGCCGTCGTCTGGGGCATTATCGGATTGGGAATCGCATGGCTCAATGCAAGTTCTCTCGCGCACCGCATCAGTGAGCTCAGAGCGTTCACCGACCGTTTGCCCGATCTCCATACTCACAAGCCGCAGTTACCCATGGCAGACGACGAGCTCGGAGAACTGGCGCGCTCGCTATCCAGAATGACGCCGAGAATCGACGAGGTATTCAGGGGCCTCGCGACCGAGCTCGCGCGCCGCGAGGCGATCCTCGCGAGCATGACCGAGGCCGTGGTCGCCGTCGATTCGAAGCTCAACATCTCGTTCTGCAATCACTCCTTCAGCCGCGGCGTTGCCAACCATCCGGCATCCGACGGCGTTCCCCTGCTCAAAGTCCTCCGCGATCCGGGTCTTTTTCAACTGCTCCAAAGCGTCATCTCGTCCGGAGAAACCGTCCGCCAGCGCCTGAAGATCAGCGGCCGCGACGAACGCACCTACGATGTTTACGCAACGCCGCTGGTCGACAACGCTTCGCGCGGCGCGCTCTCGATCCTTCACGACATCACTCCCATCGAACGCCTGGAGCGCACCAAACGCGATTTCGTGGCGAATGTCTCGCACGAGCTCCGAACTCCACTGGCCACCATTACCGGATACGCGGAAACCTTGCTCAACGGCGGGTTAGAGGATGAGCAGCACCGGCAGAAATTCGTCGAGATCATCCAGGCGAACAGCGTCCGGCTGAGCAATATCGCAACCGACCTGCTCACGCTCTCGGAACTGGAGGGCGGGCGGCCGGCCACCGAACCCGAGCCGATTCCGGTTGACGACGTCATCCGCATCGCGTTGCTGACTCTCGATCCGATCGCCAGGCTGCACCAGGTTCGGCTTCACGCCGAGAACATTGCCGCTCTAGAAGTACTGGGCCACCGCCTTCGTTTTGAACAGGCCCTGCTAAACCTCATCGACAATGCCATCAAATTCAATAAACCGTTCGGTGAAGTAGAGATCTCGGCATGCGCCAGCGGCCCTGACAAAATTGAGATTTCAGTCTCCGATACGGGTATTGGGATCCCTGCGGAGGATCTGTCCAGAGTGTTCGAGCGGTTTTATCGCGTGGATAAGGCCCGCTCCCGGCAGGTCGGCGGAACCGGGCTCGGACTTTCCATAGTCAGGCACGCGGTCGAACAGATGCAGGGCACCGTGACGGTGGAAAGCGAACTGGGAAAAGGCTCACGTTTCACTATCACGTTGCCCAGATACCAGCGTACAGGCCACGTTTAATCCATTCGTCATCGTAGAGCAACAAAACTCAACTACGCTCAAGGCCGGCCTGTGTCCGTGCTCAACACAGGTGTTACGGCGAGCATCTTGCGATTCCTGGTGTGTCCACACGCATAACCCTCACCGATTAACGAAACTGTAACATGAGGGTGGGAAAATTAAGGAGAATCAGACACATGAAACCAACAGTTTTGACGCTTCTTCTGCTGGCGGGCGCGTCCGTGGCCGCAGCGCAGCAAATCACAGCGGCTGGCGCCACATTCCCCGCTCCGATCTATCAGAAATGGTTCGGCGATTACCATAGCGCACACCCTGATGTGCAGATCAACTATCAGGCGATCGGTTCGGGCGCCGGCATCCAGCAACTGACGTCAGGAACGGTGGATTTTGGCGCCTCCGATATGCCCATGACGGACGAGCAGCTCTCCAAAATCAAGGTGCATACGCTGCACTTCCCGACGGTACTGGGCGGTGTCGTCCCCACTTACAACATCCCCGGCGTTTCAGCAGATCTGAAATTCAGCGGCGAGACTCTGGCGGGGATCTTTCTCGGCACCATCAAGAAATGGAATGACGGCGCGCTGGCCAAAGACAATCCGGGCGCCAAGCTCCCGGCCGAAGATATCGTGGTGGTTCATCGTTCCGACGGGAGCGGCACTTCGTTTGTCTGGACCGATTTTCTGTCTAAGGTCAGCCCCGAATGGAAGAGCAAGGTGGGCGCGAATACCTCGGTCAGTTGGCCGGTCGGCTTGGGCGGCAAAGGCAATGAAGGCGTTGCCGGACAGGTGAAGCAGACCCCCAACTCCATCGGCTATGTGGAGTTGATCTACGCCGTCCAGAACAAGCTGCCCTACGGCGCCGTGAAGAACGCCGCTGGCACCTATCTGAAAGCGACTCTCAACTCGGTGAGTGAGGCTGCGGCGGGTGCGGCGAAGAGCATGCCGGCGGATTTCCGGGTCTCCATCACCAATGCTCCCGGCAAGAACGCCTACCCGATTTCGACGTTCACCTGGCTACTGATCCCGAGCGAGATCCCGGATGCGAAGAAGGCGGCCGCCATCAAAGGTTTCCTCCAGTGGATGCTGACCGATGGCCAGAAGGAAGCGCCGGCGCTGGAGTACGCTCCGCTTCCGAAGGAAGTTGTCTCAAAGGAAATGAAGCAGATCGCCGAAGTGAAGTAGCCCGTCAACTTAAAGCGCCAACCATGGCTACTGCCACTCAGGTAGAGACACGGACTCGCCGGAGCGCTGCGCAGGTGGGCGACACGGTCGCCCGCCTGCTAGTGATGATCTTCGCGGCTGTGGTCTTGCTCCTCGCGGTGATTCTGGTTTACGAACTATGGAAGGGGTCTGCCCCGGCGCGCCAGAAGCTCGGATGGGGCTTTCTCAACTCCAGCCAGTGGAACCCGGTCTCCGAGCAGTTCGGCGCACTCCCGTTCATTTATGGCACGGTGGTTACCTCGGTGATCGCTTTGCTTATCTCCGTTCCCCTCGGTGTGGGGGCGGCCATTTTTCTCTCGGAACTGGCGCCTCCCGGTATCTCCAATGCCCTAACTTTTCTGGTTGAACTGCTTGCAGCCATTCCCAGCGTCATTTACGGTCTCCTCGCGATATTCACGCTGGTCCCGCTGATGCGCTCTTACGGGGAGCCGTTCCTCAGGGCAACCCTCGGGTATCTTCCTTTCTTTCAAGGGCCGGCGTTCGGTGTAGGTTTCCTCACCGCAGGCATGATCCTGGCGGTCATGACTTTCCCGTTTATCATCGCCGTATCGCGCGAGTCCCTGCTGGCGGTTCCCCGCGAACAGCGCGAGGCGGCTCTGGCCTTGGGCGCAACGAAATGGGAGAGCACGTGGAAAGTAGTTGTGCCGTATGCGAAACTCGGGATTATCGGCTCTATTTTTCTCGCTCTGGCCCGTGCGCTGGGCGAAACGATGGCGGTCACAATGGTGATTGGCAACGACCCGAGCATTCACACGTCCCTGTTTGCTCCTGGCTACTCCATCGCCGCGGTGATCGCAAATGAGTTCAGCGAGGCGACGGGATCCGTGTACCCGGCCGCTCTGGTGGAATTGGGGCTCGTCCTTTTCTGCCTCACCATCGTGATGAACGGGCTGGCGCGTTTGATGATCATCGCCACCTCCAGCAAGGGATCAAAGAGGCCGTGATGCTGTTGATGTGGCGCAAGTCGGTGAACAACGTAATGCTGGCCGCCACCGGCCTGTGCACGTTGATCACGATTTCCGCGCTGTTCGCCATTCTCGGATACCTGCTCTATTTCGGCGGCAAATCTCTGGACTGGAATTTCTTCACCAAGCTTCCGTTGCCGCCCGGTGAAGTGGGCGGAGGAATGGCGAACGCCATCGTCGGCAGCTTCCAGATCCTGGCCGTAGCCGCGTTGATCGGGATTCCGATCGGATTCCTGGCCGGCGTCTATCTTTCCGAATTTGAAGATAAGGCTCTGGCGCCGCTGGTGCGGTACACGGCGGATCTGCTGAACGGCGTGCCGTCCATCATCGTCGGGCTTCTCGCCTGGACGCTCGTTGTGGTACCGATGAGGCGGTTCTCCGCGCTGGCCGGCTCCATTGCGTTATCGGTGATGCTCATCCCGATTGTGGCGCGGCAGACGGAACAATTCCTCCGCGAAGTCCCCATGGCTCTGCGGGAGGGGGCTCTCGCGCTGGGCGCCAGCAAATGGAAGATGATCGCCACGGTGGTGGTGCCGGCGGGCAGCAAGGGCATCCTTACGGGCATGATCCTCGGCGTTGCGCGTATCGCGGGCGAGACAGCGCCTCTCCTTTTCACCAGTCTCAATAATCAGTTTTGGGGTGGTAGCCTGGCACAGCCGACTGCTACGCTCCCTGTGATGATCTACCTTCGGGCCATTTCGCCTTATGACGATTGGCACCGGCAGGCTTGGGCGGCGGGGCTCGTCCTAATCACCCTGGTCCTGATCAGCAATATTTTGGCTCGCTTAGTCCTGGCGCGGGGAATTTCGGTGCCGCGCACGTAGGTTAAATCCATGATGAACGCCAGTCCACAACCCGCTTCCACGCAGGCAAAACCTCACCAGCACGTTTCGGGAGCCCAGGTGCAACCGCCAGTTCAGAACCCCAAGCTAAAAGCCGAGCATGTGAATTTCTATTACGGGAATTTCCAGGCGCTGCACGACGTCTCGCTGGACATGCACACCAATCAGATCACGGCTCTGATTGGCCCGTCGGGTTGCGGCAAATCGACGTTCCTGCGGACACTCAACCGCATTAACGAAACCATCCGGCACTCGCGCGTGGAGGGCAAGGTGCTGCTCGACGACGAGGATGTACTCGCCGTGGACGTAACCAGTCTGCGCCGGCGTGTGGGCATGGTTTTTCAGCGGCCGAATCCTTTTCCGAAGTCGATCGCGGAAAACATTGCCTACGGACTGAAGATCAACGGAATGGCCTCCCGCGGAGACATGAAGGACAAGGTGGAGCATAGCCTTCGTCGCGCGGCGCTTTGGGACGAGGTCAAGGACAAATTGAACGAGTCGGCCTACGCCCTATCCGGCGGCCAGCAGCAGCGGCTGTGCATCGCCCGGGCCCTGGCCGTGGATCCCGAAGTCCTGCTCCTCGATGAGCCATGTTCCGCGCTCGACCCGATTGCCACAGCCAAAATTGAGGAACTGATGTTCGGCCTCAAGGACCAGTGCACGATGGTCATTGTGACGCACAACATGCAGCAGGCCGCGCGCGTTGCCGACAATACGGGATTCTTTTTGATGGGCAAGCTCATCGAATTCGATAAAACGGACGTCATTTTCAAAAATCCCTCGCGCAAGGAAACGGAAGATTACATCACGGGACGATTCGGCTAGACTCCGCGCGCCGCTCCCCCCGACCCGGGAGGAGGACGCAAAAGCGGAGCAACTCTAAGGTGGAGGCATTCGTGCGGCATTTCAGCGTCGAACTGGAAGAACTGAACCAGAAGCTTTTGCAGATGGGTGGGCTTGTCGAATCGGCCATTCATCGCAGTGTCCGCTCCCTCATCGACCAGGATCGCGATCTCGCTGAAGAAGTGATTCGCGACGAGCCGCAAATCAACCGATTCGAAATGGAAATCGACGGAATGGCGACGCGCCTGCTCGCGCTACGGCAGCCGGTGGCGCGAGACCTTCGTCTCCTGACCGCAGCGCTCAAGATCAACACCGACCTGGAACGCATCGGCGACCTGGCTGTGCATGTCGCCGAACGGTCGCTTTCCCTCATGCACCACCCGCTCGTCAAGCCCATGACGGACATTCCCAAAATGGCATCGCTGGTGCAATCCATGCTGCTCAAGTGCCTGGACGCGTTTGTTCAGGGAGATGCGGATTTGGCCCAGTCCGTGCTGCTATCAGACGATGAGGTAGACCAGTTGCGCGATGCCGTATATGCCGAGTTGCTCCAGATCATGCAAGACGATCCGAGCGTTCTGACCGCCGCCATCGACCTTTTGTTTGTGGCGCGTAATTTGGAACGCATTGGTGACCACGCCACGAACATCGCTGAAGACGTAGTTTTTCTGGTAAAAGGCATCGATGTACGCCATCACGCCAAACAGACCGAAAACGTGTGATTTCACTCACATTGTCGGGGGTATGATAGAAATATGCCTACAGAAAACCAGAACACGGCGATTCTCGTGCTGAATCGCGACGACAAGGACGTGGAACGGATCACGGCACTTCTGGAAAAAGTTGGCCTTCAAGTCTTAACTTCATCTGATCCTGACGACACTCTGGAATTATTGAATACGGCGGGCGAACCGCCACGCCTGCTTGTTATCGACGAAGCGATTTCCTCCACCCGCACCCCTGGATTCTTGGAGCAGGTGCGATCAGTCAGCCCGGGGACCCGAATTCTTCTCGTTTCGAACCGCGACGACTTTGAGCCGGCGAGTGGGATCCTGCCCTCCGACGTACGCGGGTTCTTGAGAAAGCCGTTCCGGCGGGCCAAATTCCTCGGATCGGTTCTGAGCCTCATCGACCAGCCGCTGGCCAGGACGGCCTAGCGCGGAAAGGTTTGCGCCGGCGCCTGAATTCCTGTGCGGCACTTTAGTATTGAACTAGAAGAACTGAATCAAAGATTGCTGCAAATGGGCGCGCTGGTCGAATCGTCCATCCAGCGGGCTGTCCGGTCTTTGGTTGAATCGGACGCCGATCTCGCCGCGCAGGTTCTCGACGATGAGGTGACCATCAATCACATGGAAATGGAGATTGATGGCATGGCGACCCGGCTCCTCGCTCTTCGCCAACCCGTCGCCCGCGATCTGCGCCTGCTCACCGCCGCCCTCAAGATCAACACCGACCTGGAGCGCATCGGTGATCTCGCCGAACACATCGCCAAAAGGTCCCTTTCTCTCATGCATCACCCGCTGGTGAAGACGCTCAGCGACATTCCGACAATGGATTCGCGGGTGAGGTCGATGCTGCATACGTGTCTGGACGCTTTTGTGCGGGGGGATGCGGACCTGGCCCGCATCGTGCTTCTCTCAGACGACGAAGTGAACATGCTGCGCGATGCCGTGTACGGAGATCTGCTTGACGCCATGCGGCGCGACCCGGCGCTCGTGCCGCCCGCTGTTGCCCTTATTTTTGTCGCGCGAAACCTGGAGCGAATTGGGGACCACGCCACCAATATTGCCGAGGACGTGGTGTTTCTGGTAATGGGCGTAGACGTCCGCCACGCGAAGCAGGCCAAGGGGCGCTGAAAATCTGAGAGAGCACGGGGCTTCAGGCCCCAGTCAGTGGTCGTGTTTCCCCAAGAAACAATCCCCGCCCTTTACAGGACAGGGCCGAAAATCGTTCAGTCCTGTCCCGTGAAGGGCGGGGGTGTGTCGTACTAATCCGAGTCTCTAGTAAGTGATGGCCGGCGCGCTACCCGGAAGCGTGTAGCGAAGGTCGAACCACACGGCGCTTTGATGCGCATTCTTCGGTGCGCCGGGCGCGAGGTACCACGGATTGCGCCAGAAGTAAGCGTAGTCGAGGTACATGGAAACCTGCCCGTATTTCGAGTCGCGGAAGAAGGTCTGCGTCAGGCCAATGGTTCCCTCCTGCATACTGCGGTTCTGGCTGTTGGGCGACCCGCTATAGCCATAACCGATCAGCGACGTCCCGTTGACATCTAGCGCCGTGTTGCGTCCGGCATAAATGCCGCCGTAGTATCCGTATATCAGCGACTTTCCGAGCGTCCATTCGAATCCGTCGACAGTCGAGCCCGAGTGGATGAGCGAAGGACTGCCATTGGCGCGTACGATGAAATTCGGCACCGCCCCAAACAGGTAACGGCCTGCTCCGTCGCTCCAGAAATTGTTGGTGATCAGCCGGAAATTTTTGACTACTTCGAAATTCCCATTAATGGAGCCGCCGCCGCCCGTCTTCGTGAAATACTGCTGCGCGCCCGGCCCGGAGGTGTTCGGATTCCAGATCTTCACCGTGTCCAGAACGCCCGCGATCTCGAAATGGACGTGCGAGTTCGGATCAAAGGCAATCTTGCTGATGATGTCCGGATGCACGTTGGGAGTGTTTCGGCCGTTGATCACGCTAGCGTCGAGTTCGTTGCTGGTGAGAGAAGTCAACGCCGCCGGCAGGGTCGGAACACCGCCGCCACCCGATCCACCGAAATACTGGTC
>CAYMHP010000193.1:0-12054 GCA_964390225.1 uncultured Solibacteraceae bacterium | reverse complement strand
GGCAAGATGCAAGGCGCCGGCCTCGGCCAGCGCGGCCTCGACGGTCGGGTCCGGAGCGCCGGAGGGCGCGACGTTATCGCGCAGCGGCAGTTCGAAGCGGATGAAGTCCTGAAACACTGCAGTCAGGCGCGCGCGCCAGGCATCGACATCGATTTCCCGCAAATCGACGCCGTCGATCTCAATCGAGCCCTCCTGAGGATCATAGAGGCGGCACAACAATTTGGCGAGCGTGGTTTTCCCGGCGCCGTTCTGCCCGACAATGGCCAGCGATGAACCGGCCGGAATCCTCAAGTCGAAGCCGTTCAGGACCGGTTGGGAGCCGCCGGGATAGGCGAACCGGACGCCCCGAAAGCGGATCTCGTAAGCGGGCATGAGCGTGGCTGGAAGCGTGCCTTCCACAAGACTGCCGGCCGGGCCCATGGCGCTTTGGAGCCGGAGCACTGCGCCGACGGGCGCGGCCGCCCCGTCGAGCACCCACGATAGCCCGCCAAAGGCGATTGCGCTCGAACCTAGCGCCGCGCTGGCAAAGGTGACCAGGCGCGCCAGGGCCAGACGCCCGGCAAGCGCATCCGCCGCCAGAAACCAGAAGAGCAGGACGTTGGCGCAGAGCACAATCAGCAGGCTCCACAGGACGGGGCGCTCGCGCAAGCGAGTGGCCTGCCACTGCAGATCGAGGAGGCGCCGGCGTCCGGCAGTGAACCGGTCGACGGTCCAAGCGCTCAGGCCGAAGAGCCGCAGTTCCTTGGCGGCCGGCGGGTCTACCGCGAGGCGATATGCATATTCGGCCTGGCGTTGCGCCGCGCGCACTTCGTCGGTGTTGCGGTCGCGCCACACGGCGCTCTCGCGGAGCAGCCAGTGAGTAGAGAACCACGCTCCCGCAAGCAGCAATGGCGCCCACCACGCGTATGCGGCGAGCACCACGGCCGACGCCAGGCCACTGACCATCTCCAGCATCCCCGAGGCGGTAAAGTCCATGGCAATCGAGAGCGGCGGGCCAGTGATGCCCAAATCGAAATCGCGCGCCATCGTCAGGTCGGTGGTGAGACGCGGGTCCTCCAGATGGCCCACGCCCGGCGGACGCACGCAGGCCACTGTGAGTTGATCATAGAGGTGGGCGGCGGTCTGGCTGCCGAGGTTGGCGCTTAATGCCTGGTGCAACGGACTCAGGACCTGCAGCAAAACAAAGATGCTGCCGACAATCGCGAGCGGCACGGCGAGGGGAGCGCCGCGGCTGACCGCTCCGACCAGCCCGCCCATGGCTATGGCGAAAAGCGCAGGAAGCACCCCCCTCAGCACGAGCACGAACCACCACGAGATGGCCAGCGGACGGCTGGCTTTCGGTAGAACGCCGAAGAACTGGCACTCGGGACGGGCGAGCAAACGGTCAAGCATAGCCACCATCCAGCTAAACGGCCCGGAGCGGCCGGAAGTCACGGCCGCACGCAAGGTTTTCTATTTTACCTGCTGATCGCCTCTGTTTAAGCCGCCCCCCGGGCGCGGGTCGGATTGCGTGGTGAGCGGAACCGCGGCATGACTCCCGCGGCTGAGATAATGGCCTAGTGGAGTTGGTGCGGATCGATACAGGGACGCCGGTGGCGCAGGGTAATGCCCCGGCGGTAGACGTCGATGGGCTGCGGCGAGAACTCGAGCGGACCATCCGGGGAGAGGTGCGGTTCGACCGAATTTCGCGCGCGCTCTACTCGACCGACGCCAGCGTCTATCAAATGCAGCCGCTTGGGGTGGTGGTTGCTCGGGACCGCCAGGATATTCTCGACGCACTCCAGATCTGCAATCAGTTTCGCTGCCCGCTGACGATGCGCGGCGGGGGCACGTCCCAGGCGGGCCAGGCGATCGGCGAGGGGCTGCAGATCGACACCTCCAAATACTACAACCGCCTGATCGAGGTGAACGCCGACGAGCGATGGGCGCGCGTGGAGCCCGGCATGGTGCTCGACGAATTGAACGCACAGGTGGCTCCGTTAGGGCTGCGCTTCGCGCCGGATATCTCCACCGCGAGCCGCGCGACCATCGGCGGCATGATTGCGAACAACTCGGCCGGCGCGCGCAGCGTGCTTTACGGGAAGACCATCGACCACGTGCTGGAGCTGACCGTGGCGCTCGCCGATGGCAGCGTCGTCGAGTTGGGCGAGCGTGGTCGCGACACCATCCCTTCCGGCGACACGCTCGAGGCGAAGTGCTACGGGACCGTGTTGCGTTTAGCCGAGGAGCACGCCGAGGAGATCGACCGGCGCTATCCCAAGATTCTGCGCCGCGTCGCTGGCTACAACCTGGAGGAGTTCATCGATCCGGGCCGGCCCGTGAACCTGGCCAAGATGATTGTTGGGTCCGAGGGAACGCTGGGAATCGTTCTCGAAGCCAAGCTGCGATTGGTTCCGCTGCCAAAGGCCAAGGCCGTCATGGTGGTGATGTTCGGCGAGCTGCTGGAAGCGCTCTCCGCGACGCCCGTGATCCTCACGCACCGCCCTTCTGCCGTCGAGGTGATGGACAAATCAATCCTCAACAACACGCGCCAAAATGCCGGCCTCGAGCGCATCCGGAGCTCCTTCGTGTCGGGCGACCCGGGCGCCACGTTGTGCGTCGAGTTTTATGCCGACAGCAAAGCGGACCTCCCGCCGCGCCTCGATGCGCTCGAGGAGGACCTGCGCTCGCGCGGCTTGGGCTATGCGTTTCACAAGGAGACCGAGCCTGCCGCCCAGGCCCGCATCTGGAGCCTGCGCGAGGCGGCGCTGGGGTTGTCGATGGCGATGAAGGAGGACGCCAAGTCGATCTCGTTTGTCGAGGACACCGCGGTTTCTCCGGAGCGGCTGAGCGAGTTCATCGGCCGTTTTCTGGAGCTGATTCGAAGGCATGAAACGACCGCTGGAATCTATGCGCATGCTTCGGTGGGGTGCCTGCACGTGCGGCCGGTGGTGAACATGAAAACCGAGGCCGGCGTCCGCAAGTTTGAAAGCATCGCGACGCAAGTGGCGGACCTGGTGCTGGAATTCGGTGGCGCGCTTTCCGGCGAACACGGTGACGGCCTGGTGCGCAGCCCGTTCATGCGGCAGATGTTCGGTCCTGCGCTCTACGAGGCGTTTCGCGAGATCAAGCGAACCTTCGATCCGCAGGGTATTTTGAATCCGGGGAAGATTGTGGATGCCCCGCCGCTCACTGCGAACCTGCGCTTCGGCGCGGGTTACCAGACACCCAATCCGCCGTCGTGGTTCGACTATTCCGAATTTGGCGGCCTGGGCGGCGCGGTCGAGATGTGCAGCGGCGTGGGCGCCTGCCGGAAAAAGCTGGCAGGCACGATGTGTCCTTCGTACATGGCGACGCGGGAGGAATCTGCCTCGACGCGCGGCCGCGCCAACGTCCTGCGCCTCGCCATGACGGGAAAATTGGGCGAGGCGGGGCTCGGCGACGATGGCGTCTACGAGGTGCTGGACCTGTGTCTCGAATGTCGCGCATGCAAAGCGGAGTGCCCGGTGGGCGTCGACATGGCGCGGTTCAAGAGCGAATTCCTCGCCGATTATTGGAGCCGCCACGGGACGCCGCTGCGCGCCCGGGCGCTCGGCAATGTTCACCGGCTTTCGATGTGGGGCAGCCGGTTCGCTCCCCTCGCTAACTGGGCATCGAGCAGCGGCGTGGGCCGGTGGTTCAATGAACAAGTACTCGGCGTGGACCGCCGCCGTTCGCTGCCTTCCTGGAAGCAGCAGACGTTCGAAGCCTGGCTGCGGAAGAATCCTCGCCGGAATCCGGGTTCGACCGCTTCGGTAACGCTGTTCAACGACACGTTCACCAACCACTACGATCCACAGATCGGCATCGCGGCGCTCGAGGTATTGGAGCGCGGCGGCTGCCAGGTCGACGTGGTCCGCCCGGGTTGTTGCGGCCGACCGCTGATTTCGCAAGGGCTGCTGGCGGAAGCGCGCGCGCACGCCGGCGTGCTTGTCGAATCCCTGTTCCCCATCGCCGCGAGCGGGCGGAAGATTCTCTTCTGTGAGCCGAGTTGCCTTTCGGCCGTAAGGGAAGATGCGCCGTCGCTGTTGCGCGCCGAGCAACAGGAAAAAGCGCGTACCGTGGCCGGCGCCTGCATGTTGTTCGACGAATTCGCGAGCCACCTCGATCTGCCGCTGCGGTCCGCGCCGGGCAAGATCCACCTGCATGGTCACTGCCATCAGAAATCGATGCAGATGCTAGGGGCGACCACGGCGCTGCTCTCGCGGATTCCCTCGGCAACCGTCGTCGACCTGGATGCCGGTTGCTGCGGGATGGCCGGTTCTTTCGGCTACTCGCGCGAGCATTACGACGTTTCGGTAGCGATCGCAAACCGCAAGCTGCTCCCCGCCGCCAAGGCGCTCAAAGAGGGCGAAGTACTGGTGGCGCCGGGCACCTCCTGCAGGCACCAGGTGGCCGAATTGAGCGGCGTCGAGGCACAGCACCCGGCCGTCCTGATCCGGTCGCTGCTAGAATGAGCGACGCCCGGCCGGTTGTATGATGGTTAGCAATGGCATAGACTTGAACCGCTAACGATCGGCCAATGGCGACTCCTCGCGTGTTTACGCCGGGGCTTACCACTCGCGTTCGTTAGTGATCTCAGGAATCCAGGAAAAAAATGAGCATGCAATCGGGCAGCAAATCGACGGAACCCGCGCGGGGCACCGCGGCCCCGGCCATACCGGATCCGGAACAGAATTTCCGGTTTTACGACAACCGGCAGAAGTATCTGATGTTCGTGAACACCTGCAGCGAAAAGTGGGTGATCGCAAGCCGGGTGAGCGCGGAGTTATCGGAGATTCGTCCCGCGCCGCCAGCAATCCGCGTGTTCGATGCCGGCGTCGGCGATGGCACGGTTATGGCACGCGTCATGCGCACCATGCATCACCGTTTCGAGCGCATGCCGTTTTATGTCGTCGGCAAGGAAATCAGTCTCGAGGACGTCCGCCTCGCTCTGGAAAAGATGCCTGACCGGTTCATGGAGCATCCCGCCACAGTGCTGGTGATGACCAACATGAAGTATGATGAGGCGCCCTGGTTGACACCTTCAGCCGACGGCGACGTCGAGAAGCTGGTCTGGCAAGAGGTCGAACTCAAGGGAACTACCGCCGGACAGTTCGATGAACAGATCACGGCGCTGCAGCCCTTTCTTGCCGAAAACTGGCGCGCGCGTATCAGCCCCAAAAGCGGGAATCCGGTGTATGAGAAGCCGGTGGTGCTGGTGATCTACCGCCAGGACTGCCGTTTTCTGCTGGACAGCGTGCTGCCGAAGAGAGGTATGCCGCGGGCCGATTTCGACCTGGTGCTTGCCTCGCAGCCTTACCGGGCGCGCGCATCGGTCGATTTCAAGGCCAAGCGAGTGATCGCTCCGCTGGCGCGGAGTTTGCGGCCAGGCGGCCGTTTGATTGGAATTCACTCATCGGGCAACGATCCCGCTCTGGAAATCGTGCAGAGGGTCTGGCCCGATGAGAATCCATTTCAAGCGGACCGCTACCAGCTGCTGAAAGCCACCGAAAAGACACTGGGAGCGCAGGCGCGCGATTTCCAGTTTCTGGCATACGACGATGAGCGCTCGCTTCTCCGGTACGAGATGCATACGCTGCCCAACGAGATCGGAACCGCGGCATCGTCGATCGGAACTTCCACGCTGCTGGCTGCCTGGAACGCCGCTACGTACGTCGCCCAAATCGAGGACCAGCGTTTGGCGGAGGCGATGAGCGACACGGGATATATCGAGGCAACACGCGATGTCCTCAGCGAGCACGGCGGCCTTTGGTTCTGGGACGAGGCCTACGTGGTCGCGCGCAAAGCCGATTCTCGCTGAAGACCCGAATTTCGGCCGCGGCGGTGACGCCGGTGGTCTTTGCAGCAACTGAGCAAGCCGGGGCTATTTGCGCGTCCAGGAATCGGTGATGTGACCTTCGGTCACTTCCTTATTGTTCTCTTCGCAGGAGTACTCGTAGAGTTCGTCGCCAGGCTTCATCAGAACGAACGTCCGTGTATTTTTGAACGGCTTGGTGTACATCTTCGGATCGTCCACCGTGATCTCGTATTTCAGGTGCTGGAAATCGGGGCGATCGATCCGTTCGATGACATGCAGCGCGTCGCTAGTCAGGCGTTCCGGTTCGGTATCGAGCCAGGTCTGGCCGTTGAAGCCGACGGTGTCGATGACCAGCGTGTCGCCTTCCCAATGTCCGACGGAGTTTCCCATCCAGGTCGGCTCCAACTTCTTGGGATGCTCGCGGCCGTCCGTCGGAACGATGTGGAACATGTTGTTCTGCTCGAAGAGAATGGCCAGGCGGTTGGGCTTTTGCACGAACTCCAAAGGATAAGGCGTACCCCACGATCGCACATACCCCCAGGGGAGGCAGTGGACTCCGTAGTCGAACTTGGTCTTCTTGTTCTCTGCCATTCCGAAGGGCGTCAATAGCGAGTCCAGGTCGTGGGCGCCGATGCTGCTGCATCCTCGCGTCCCGCCGGCGCACGGTCCGTTGACGTCTTTGCTCATGTCGCCAACGCGCGGATGATCCCAGACTCCGCTCAGATCGGGCTTGCCGTTGGCAAGGCGCGGCACCGCTTGCTCCTGAGACTTCGACGCGGCGGACTGTGCTGCTGCCGGCGCAGAAGCAACGCACACGGCCACAGCAGCCGACGCCGCGATCAGAGTAAAACGGCTCAAGACCATTTTCATTTGAGTCTCCTCTCCATCAATCCCCTAAACGACACCGGACACCCCAAGTTGCTACTGGTGAGGAGATTTTATGTACTGCGCGAGTCGATGTCAAACCGCTCGACAAACCCGCGGCGCAGCCGATTTCAGCCGCGCAGTGATGGTGCGGCTCCAGGTGCGGTGAAGTCCTCGTCCAAGCGGAACCGCTGCATCACTGCCGCGGCTGAATTTCCGCGTTTCCGCCCGCGTAACACCGGACTCGAAGGCGAACGGCAACACGCGGCGCACGCCCCGCGGATTTGTTTGGTAAGCTTCGAGGACGTAGGCGGAGGCCATCTCCGCCACAGTCTTGAGCCGAGGAGATCACACATGAAGCGCTTCGGGAGAATGCAGTGCGGCGGCCTCGTTGCCGCGGTGGCGTTTTGCGGAATGGCAACGGCGGCCGACGGTCCGACGCCGGTTCCGAAATCGACAGCACTTCCCATGAAGGCGAACCTCGAGCACGGGCCGTATTACTACTATCCGACGCTCGTGTTCTTGAACGAGAGCCGTAACCTGACGCCAGTCGATCTCGCGAAGCACGCTTACACTGAAGACGAGTACCTCGTCAGCGGCAACGCCAATGTCTACGATTGGGCGGCGGATGGCGCACTGGCCGTGAAAACGGCGAATGCGCCTTACACCACGCGCATTCTGGTGCGGCACCCGGCGGATCCGGCAAAGTTCAGCGGCACGGTGGTGGTGGAGATCATGAACGCTGCCCGGCAGTGGGATTGGTCGATGATGTGGGGGTATCTCTCGCCGCAGATTCTGGAGCACGGCGATGCCTGGGTCGGGGTGACCATGCCCGGCGCGATACCCGGCTTGCACAAGTTCGACAATATCCGATATTCCGCAGTCTCATTTGCCAATCCTGCGCCAGGCGCCTGTCCGACGGCCAGCCCCGATCGCGAAGATGGCCTAAAGTGGGACATGCTCAGCCAGGTGGGGGCCGCGTTGAAAAGCGATGGTCCCGCGAAGCCGCTGGCTGGGTTTCATGTGGAATACCTTTATATGACTACGCAGGGCGGCGATGTGGTCACGTACATCAACGCGATCCATCCGCATGCCAAACTCGCCAGCGGGAAACCGGTGTATGACGGATTCCTGGTGAAATCGCCCAGCGGTCCGGGCCGCATCAACCAGTGCGCCGCGCCGGTGGCGAAGAGCGACCCACGTTATGTTATTCACAATGCGGGCGTTCCGGTGATCGCGGTGGCCTCGCAAAGCGAGGTGGTGGCCGGCCTGGGCGCGCGCCGCCCCGACAGCGATGAACCCGGCGACCGCTTCCGTCTGTATGAGATCGCGGGCGCGATGCATCTCGATATTTACCCGTACCAGGCATTCCCGTCATTCGGCGATCAGGCGGCGGCGGGGAATGCGCAAGGCACGCCCGAATGGCCGTTCGGCGTGCGCTGCACGCCGGAGATTCAATTGAATGAGAGCCCCTTGTTGAGCTACATTTTCCACTCCACCCTCGCCAATCTCGACCAATGGGTGCGCAAGGGCACTGCGCCGCCGAAGGCCGAGCGCGTGCAGGTGAAGGATGCCGACAGCGACGACCCCAGCGTGGTCCTCGATCAACATGGCAACGGCCTGGGTGGCGTGCGGAGTTTCTATGTGGATCTCCCGGTGGCCACATACTATATGAGCAGCCCTGGTCCGGGAGTGTGTCGCGAGATGGGACATACCGCCGCGTTCGATTGGGGAAAGCTGGACAGCACCTATGGCAGCTACAAGAATTACTCCAACAAAGTCATGCAGTCGGTGGATCGTTCGCTGAAGGAGCGCTGGCTCACCGACTACGATGCGCGCAAGGTCAAGGCCGAGTTGAAGGTCAGGACCGAGCCGGTAGTCGCGCCTGCCGGGGCACGCGGCGCGGCGGGGAGCCGATGACCATAAAGCGATCGGCCCTGTAGGTTCCGGGTTGTCGACCCGCGGAGCTATCAGCGTGCACAACCGGGTGCTTCAGCCGTCCCACTCATGGCGCGGTTTCAGTTGCGGTCAGGCCGGGCTGTAAACGGAACCGCGGCATGACTGCCGCGGCTGGAACGAAGGCCCGGGGTTCGTAGACCTTTACACGAAGCTCACCGCGGAGAGCACTATCCTTCTTCCACTTTCGCCGTCGCCGGACGGCGGGTATACTGGGGGCGGCGTTAGGAGACTTATGCGAAACACCTTTATAGCGACTCTGTTTGCCATCGTTCTGCTTTCCTCGTGCAATAAAACCACGGGTGGAGGCCAGCACGCCACCATCACGATGCGCGACGGCACTGAGGTAAGCGGCACGATCGTCTCGAACTCCGGCAGCGAGATCCAGCTTGCGGGCGACGACAAACTGTCGCGCACCATCGCGATGAACCAGGTGCGGTCGATCGAGTACGATGACACCGCATCGACCGCGGCGACCAATCCCCCGGCCGCGAATAGTGGCCCGGCACCCGCGGCAGGAAGCACTCCCGCGCAAGCTCCGCCCCTACCGCCGCGCCGGCAGATGGAACATCGAAACCATTACCACCCCGAAGAATCCGCCATTACGACGAGAACGCATGAGGTACGGGCGGGAACCAGCATCTCCGTGCGGACGGAGGAGACCATCGATTCGAGCAAGGCCGTGGAGGGCCAGACATTCCCGGCGGAGGTCACCGAAGACGTGCGGGACGCCGAGGGAGCCGTGGTGATTCCGCGCGGCTCAAACGCGGAAATCGTGATTCGCTCCGCCACCAAGGGCGGCAGGTTCCGCGGCGCCTCCGACCTGGTGATGGACCTCGCTTCTGTCTCGGTCGCCGGGCGGCGGTATCAGCTCAGCACTACAGATCTCGCCGAGCGCGGACGCTCGGGCGTCGGCGCCAATAAGCGCACGGGAGAATTTGCGGGCGGCGGGGCGGCCATCGGCGCCATCATCGGTGCGATCGCCGGCGGCGGAAAAGGAGCCGCCATCGGCGCGGGCTCCGGCGCGGGCGCGGGCGCTCTCACCCAGATTCTTACCAAGGGAACGATCAAGGTGCCAGTGGAAAGTATTCTTACTTTCCAACTCGACAGACCCTTGCGCGTGCGGGCGGCCGAATAGCGCGGCCGCACGCTCACCACCGGCAAGCACGCTCACCACCGGCAAACCAGCGGTGTTACCGAAGGCGTAATATATTGCCAGTATGGCGCGTCGCATCTGCTTGCTTCTGTTTGCCCTCTCCGCCGCCTCCTATGCCCAGAAATACACGGGACCGCGGCCACCCAAACCCGATATCCCCTACCTGAAGCATGCGGATAACCTGGTCGCGACGGACGTCGCCGAGGCCAAGCAGGAAAACCGTAAGGACGACGTTCTGTACGTGGTTGAGGGGGCGGAATCGAGCGCGCGAACGCCGCTGGCCTCCCCCATCTTCCTGCTGCAATCCGACAAGGTGGTCGGCGACAAACTGCAGCTCTATAAATTAGAGGTCAAGAACGGCCGGCGCGAGATCCTGTTCTCCCACAAGAAGAAGCAGACTGCCGTGCCTCTTCGCATGGAGGTTACCCGCCTCAGCTCGGACAATCTCTACAAAATTGAGGTGAATGACAGCCTGGACAAGGGCGAGTATTCCTTGACGCCGGAGGGGTCGAATCAGGTCTTTTGCTTCCAGGTATACTGAGCCGGCCGCTCTCCGAAGACAATCCCGCTGTGGTATTCTAAATGGGTACCAAAACGAGATTAAGAGAAGACAAGGAGCGTTCCCCTTAGGATGGCACTGGCGATTGAAGCGAAGCGGCAGATTCTTTCGACGAATCAACGCCACAAAACCGACACCGGGTCGCCAGAAGTACAGATTGCTCTGTTGAGCCAGCGCATTTCGCTGCTGACGGAGCACTTCAAGGCGCACAAGAAGGACAATGGTTCCCGCAAGGGTTTGTTGACCATGGTCGCCAAGCGCCGCCGGCTTCTGACTTACCTGCGCGATACGGACCCCGAGCGTTACAAAGTGGTTTTGCAACGACTGGGCATTCGCCGCTAGTCCGTTCTTCGGAAGCCATCCGAATGTTACGGATGTTTCCGGTTTCATTCCAAGACGGTCCAACCGGCCAAGACATTTGGCCCGGGCCACCTGCGCTATATCCATCCTGTCAACTCCCATCTCGAACGGCCCCCGCGAACGGGGTGTCCGAATCGTAACCTGCCGCGACTCATTGCGCGCTTCGAGTCCGGCCGAGGTTGGAGGTTTTTAGAGAATAATGATTCACACAGTTGAAGTCGACCTGGACGGCCGGAAGATCACCCTGGAAACAGGGAAGATGGCCAAACAGGCGAACGGCGCGGTCGTCGTTCGTTCCGGGGACGCCGTAGTCCTCGTCACCGCATGCATGGCCGATGAGGCCAAACCGGGAGCGGGATTCTTTCCGCTTACCGTGGATTACCGCGAATACACTTATGCCGCCGGAAAGATTCCGGGCGGATTTATCAAACGCGAGGGCCGTCCCTCAGAAAAAGAGATCCTGACCAGTCGGTTGATCGATCGCCCGATCCGGCCCCTGTTCCCCGACGGTTTCCTGAACGAAACCCAGATTATCGCGATGGTGCTTTCGGCAGATCCTGAACAGGACCCGAACTCGCTCGCGATCGCCGGCGCCGCAGCGGCTCTGGCTATTTCCGATATCCCCTTCCCGTACGTGCTTGGCGGAGTTCGGGTGAGCATGAAAGACGGCCAGTACCTTGCCAATGCGAGTTACACCGAAGGCCGCGAATCGAAGCTGAATATCGTGGTCGCCGGGACCGAGGAAGGCATCGTCATGGTGGAAGCCGGCGCGCAGCAGGTTTCCGAGGCCGAAGTACTGGCCGCCATCGAATTCGGTCATGATTGCTGCAAGAAAATCGCCGCGGGCATCCGCGAATTGATGCGCCTTACAGGCAAGAAGAAGCGCGAGTTTACGCCGCCGGCTCTCGATCAGGACCTGTATAACCAGATCGATAAATCCGTTCGCGCCGACCTCACCGACGCGCTGAACACACACAAGTATCCCAAGATCGAAAGCTACGCGCGTGTCCACGACCTGCGCCAGAGAGTAGTCGAGGCGCAGCCGGAAGAAAAGCAGATCGAAGCTGGCAAGTGCTACGACGCCCTCAAGGAGCGCATCTTCCGCGACGAAATGCTCAAGCAGCATCGCCGTCCGGATGGCCGCGCTTTCGACGAGATTCGGCCCATTGCCATCGAAACCGGGGTTCTGCCGCGCACGCACGGCTCCGCGCTGTTCACACGCGGCGAGACGCAGGCGCTGGTAACCGTGACGCTGGGCACCAAGGAAGACGAGCAGCGCATCGAGCTGCTGGAGCCCGGCGAGGCGTCCAAGCGCTTCATGCTGCACTACAACTTCCCACC
>CAYMHP010000192.1:0-12109 GCA_964390225.1 uncultured Solibacteraceae bacterium | reverse complement strand
TCGCGCGCGCGTAAGAAACGCCCGGCGGCCTGCACATCGTTGTAGTCGCTGGCGCCCGTCCCTCCGAAACTGAGAGCCTCGCGGAAGTTCAGGCCATAGCCAATGCCGCTGCGGAAATTGACGGACAGCACAATATAGCCTTTGTTCGCAAAATACTGATTGAGCGCGTAGGCGTTGCTGTAGTAGTACATGTAATGCCAGCCGAGCAGCATCTGGCGCCGCGGCCCGCCGTGGAAGAAGACAAGCGCCGGCGCGCGTCCGGCGGCGCGCTTCGGCGGTAGGAAAAGCTGGCCGTGGAGCATTAACCCATCCGTCGAGGGAAAGATCACTTGCTGCGGAGTTACCATCCGGGCGATCGGAAAATCGGCAGGGATGGCCGAGGAATCCAAAGCGCGAGTTTCGCCCTCGACGTGGACTACCGGTTGCGCGGGATACTGCGCGTCCGAGCGGAGAAACGCCAGGCTCTTGCCATCGCTTAGCTCCACTGGGGCCCACTCAATGCCCCGCCCCGACGTGAACTGCACCGGTATCCCGGCTGCCGCCGTCACCCTCCAAATGTGACGCCGGTCAATGTCGCCTTGATTCGAGCTGAACACCACTTGGCCGCGTTCCGGCGCCAGCGACATCCATTCGACCTCAAAGTCGCCGGGGGTCAGCATCGACACGACGTGCCGGTCGAGCATGACAGAGTACAAATGCAACCAGCCATCGCCCTCCCAGGGGAAAACGATGCGATCGCCCTTGGCCCATAGCAACTGGTTGTCGGCGTGGAGCTCGCGAAAGACGCTGCCGGGTCCCGGATGCGCCTTCCAAATCTCGCGGCCCCGGCCGGTTGCCGCGTCCGCCACCCGAATGGACCACGGCTCGTCGGAGCGCCGGGCACCATAAATCCGCTGATTGCCGTGGCTCGGTTCCCGAATAAAGGCGATGCTCATTCCGTCGGGTGACCATACCGGCTCGCTGTCCAGGTCGGTGCTCGGATCGAGGTAGCGCAACATCCCGCCGTTGAAATCGTAAACGCCGATGAAGTTATGGTCCCCACGATCGCTGACGAAGCATAAGCGCGATCCGTCCGGCGACCAGCGCGGCCGCTGCGCGCGACCCCTGGCTTGAAACGCCTGAGCCGGAGCGACCTTGCCATCCAGCGGCGCCCACCAGACCTGGCCGCGACGGATAAAGGCCACACGATCGTCACGAGGCGATATGGCCGGCGAGTTGCCCTCGCCGATTTTGCGCGGAGCCGAACCGTCCAGCCTCACGATCCAGAGCGCCTGCTCCGCGCCGGCCGGGTCGATCGCCGGATTGGGATTTTCCCCGGCGCGGTTGGCCCCTTCGCCCCGAACATATACGATCGCGTTCGCGTCCGGAGTCCAGCGCGGGTCCATCAACTCCTGGCCGTCGTCTTCGGTGTAGTTCGTGATCTTGCGGGCGATGTACCGTGGCGGCTCCGCAACCAGAATGTTACGCACCCCGCGCGCATTCGAGATCCAGGCCACCTTTGCGCCCGAAGGAGAAGCAGTCAACTCCGTGGGGAATGCCGCGCTGAGCACCTGGTCGATGGTGAACGGCGGCTGCTGGCCCCATGCTGCCGACGCGGCGACGCAGGCAATCAGCAATCTGGCCCAGGGACGCTTCATGAGACCACTATACGACGGAGCGCCCGCACGCCTATTCATCGCGCAGAATCTCGAGCGGCTTGCGGCCGAGCACACGAAAGCTGGCGGCCCACCCCGCCGCCATCGCCAGCAGCGCGGCGCATAAGACAGCCAGCGCGTTCCAAACGAAATCGAAGTGGAATTGGATATCCAGCAACCGCTTCAGCACGAGCGCGGCGAAGCCGGAGGCGAGCAGCGCCCCCATGAGGCCTGCGACTCCGCCGAGCACCAGAAATTCCACCGAGAAGATACCCGCGATGCGGCGCCGCGTCGCCCCTAACGTTTTCAGGATGACAACCTCGCGCATGCGGCGGAAGCGTGTCCCGGCCACGCTCGACGCTACCATGACCACGCCGGCAAGGATCGTGAATGCGGAGATAAACCGGATCACCAGCGAGATGCGGTCCACCACTTCCTCGACCGTTTGCATCACATCGGCGACATTGATCACGGTGACAGTCGGGTAGCGCTGATAGAGCAGGCGCTGCAACGGGGCGACGGCGTCCGGCCGCACGCGCGCGCTGCCGTAGTAAACGGCGGGCAGGCCGTCCAACTGTCCGGGACTGAAGATGAATTCGAACCGCGCGGCCATGCGCAGCGACTCGGTGCGCTCCACGCAGGCGACCGTCGTATGGAAATGGCGGTTCCAGATCTCCCAATCGAGCATCGAACCCGGCTTCAGGTTCAAAATGTGCGCAGCCTCGTCGGTAACGCAGACCTGCGGCCGCCGGTCGCCTGAGGCCCACCAGCTTCCGTGAAGGATCTCCATTTCGGCTGGTTTAGTGGCAACTTCGGTGACGGAGCGCGTTCGCAAAAAGCGCCGGCCCCAATCGTGGAGAGACAACTGATCGATCGGGCGGCCGTCCACGGCCGTGATGCGCGCCGCGACCGCGCCGGCTACATCCGGCGTTACTTCGACACCGGGCTGGCGCCGAACGAGGTCGGTGATCCCCTGGCGCTGCGGGCCCGGCACATCGACCAGGAACACATTCGGCATGCCCGGCGGAGCGCTGCCCCGGATCTGCCGCACAAGCGCACTTTCGACCAGGAACACCGTCAGCGTGAACATTACCCCCACGCCGAGCGCGACTACGGCGGCTTGTACCTGGTTACCCGGACGGTACAGGTTGGCGATTCCGTGTCGCAACGCGCCCGGCGCTCGCGTTCCACCATAGCGCATGAAGAACCGCAGGCCGCGCAGCAGCAGCCACGCACTCGCGGTGAGCGCCGCAACGCCAGCGGCCAGCGCTAGGGTGAAATACAGACCGGTGCGCAAGGCCATCGCCGCATCGCCTTCGCTCAAGGTCGCGGCCACAGCCCCGGTGCCTACCAGAATGGCGCCGCCGGCCAGCAGGGCGGGACGCCGTTCCCGCGAAAACCATCGGCGCCCAGGAAGCGCTTCGGATTGCATATCGCGCCGGAAAATCTGCGCAGGCCGGATCGCGCGAATCCCCAGCAGCGGCGGGAGCGTGAAGAGCAGCGTAATCAGGCACGCAATGGCTATGCCTTCCAGCGCCGGCCAAAGGTCCAGTCCCGGGACCGGCTCAATGCTGAAGTAACGCGCGAGCATCGCCGGAAACACGGCCGATACCGCGCTTCCCAGCAGCACACCGAGCAGGCCGCCGCCCAGCCCGAGCAGCAGCGTCTGGGCCGTGTAGATTCGGATCACCTGGCCGGAGCGCGCGCCCACGCATTTCATGACCGCGATGGAATCGAGCCTCTGTTGCAGGTGTCCATGCATGGCGCTGGCAACTCCCATCGCGCCGATGACGAGCGCGATCAACCCGATCAGGCTGAGGAACGTGGTGGAACGGTCGAGGCCGCGAGTGATGATGGGGTTGGTCTCGCGGTAGTCGGCGATGTTCGCTTCCGGAAACGCGTTCTTCAGACTCTGGCGCACTTCCGCGACCCCGGGCTTTCCCGAGGCAGACAGTTGGAAGACGAATCGCTCGGCGGCGCGGCTCCCCAACCCGATCAGGCCGGTGCGGTCCAAACCTTCTCGCGTGATCATGACCCGCGGGCCCACGTTCAAGGTGCCGGTCATGCGGTCCGGTTCGGAAGTAACGACCCCGGCGATGCGGAACTCCTGGCCGCCGATCCGCAGAAGGTCGCCCGTCTTTACATTGAGACGCACCAGCAGATCTTCGGAGACCACCACCGAACGCGAGTCCAGCACCTGGCGAAAAGGCCGATTGGGCTGCAACTGCACAACGCCGTAGAAGGGATAGGCGGACGGGTCCACCGCCTTCACCGAGATCAGAACCGGATCGGCAGCGTGGGTCGAAGATGCCATCGTCACAGTTTCGGTGATCCACGTGCGCCGGACACCGCGGCGCGCCAGCGCATCGAGCGCAGTTTTCTGTTCCGGTGTAGGCAACCCAAAAATTCGCGCGGAGATGTCGCCTGCCATCAGAGTGCGCGCGTCACGCAACAGCATGCGGCGGAACGAGCGGCTGAACCCGCGCACGCCAGTCAATGACCCAACGCCTACCGCGACCGCCAAAACGACGAACAAAAATTTCGTTCGCGAAGCTCTCATGTCGCGCCAGGCAATGCGAACCGCGGCGGACCAGGGGAGCGAACGATTCATTGGCTCACCACCTGCCCATCGCGCAAAACGATGCGCCGGTCAGCGCAAGCGGCAATGGCCTGCTCATGCGTCACCAGGACCATGGTGGCGCCTTGCTCGCGATTCAAGGCCAGCAACAAATCGAGCACAACCTGCCCGGTAGCACTGTCGAGATTTCCCGTGGGCTCATCGGCCAGCAGGATCGGCGGCGCTAGCGCAAACGCGCGGGCGAGAGCGACGCGCTGCTGCTCGCCGCCGGAGAGTTGCACGGGGTAATGATCGCGCCGGCCTGCGAGCCCCACCCGATCGAGCAGTTCGCGAGCGCGCGCCCTGCCTCCGTGGCCGTTGCCGGCCAATTCCATCGGCAGCAGCACGTTTTCCTCGGCGGTAAGCGTGGGCACCAGGTGGTACGACTGAAAGACGAAGCCGATCTTGCGGCCGCGCAGCAACGCCATTTGGTCTTCGTTCAGCCGGGTGATATCTTCGCCGTCGAGCAGAATGCGGCCGCTCGTGGGTGAATCCAGGCCGGCAAGCAGCCCGAGAAGAGTGCTTTTGCCGCTGCCCGAGGGTCCCATGATGGCAGCAAACTGTCCGCGCGGAATCTCCAGGTCGATACCTTTGAGAATGTCCACACGGTGCGTGCCCGTGTCGATCGACTTCGTGAGCCCGCAAACCTGAATCAAATTTTATTATGGCATTGGGATGCTCAAATTCTGGTGTATTGCCGCGATCGCGCTGCTGGGTGCGTGCAGACAGGCCGAGGTGCGGTCCGAGCCCGCGGGACGAGAGAGCGGAACGCGTGAGAGCGAACGACGCGCTGCCGACGCCGCTCCAGTGACCCATGCAGCCGATGGCCGCCCCGTGATCGCCTGTTTCGGCGACAGTCTCACGGCGGGTTTCGGCGTGGACCCTGGCAAGAGCTATCCCGACCTGGTGCAGGCCGAGTTGGATCGCCGTGGATATCATTACCGCGTGGTCAACCTGGGCGTGAGCGGCGAGACCACGCAGGATGGCTTGGTACGCGTTCCGCAGGTTCTGCAAGAGAAGCCGCACATCGTCATTCTCGAATTCGGCGCCAACGACGGCCTGCGTGGGCAGCCGGTCGCGAACTCCGAAAAGAACCTTGCGGAGATCATCGAAGCACTCCAAAAGGGCGGCGCGCGCGTGGTTCTGGTCGGCATCACCCTTCCGCCCAACTACGGGCCGGACTACATCACCAAATTCAATGCCATATACAGCGATCTCGCACGACGCTACAAGCTTACGCTCATCCCTTTCTTGCTCGACCGGGTGGCGACGAACAACCAGCTCATGCAATCGGATGGTCTGCATCCGAACGCGCAGGGAACGGTCCTGGTGGCCGAAAACGTCCTGCGCGTGCTCGAGCCCCTTCTGAAGAAGGAATAGGTGCAGCAGCGCCATCGATTGCTTTACGCGGGATTCCTCGCGGCAACGGCCGCGCTGCTGCTATTTGCGTGGCTGGCCCGCGAAATCCTGCGCGGCGCCACCCTGCAATTCGATAATTCCGTGCGCGGCGCGATCCATGCCTGGGCGTCGCGGCCTCTGACATTAGCAATGCTCGGAATAACGCAGCTCGGTTCCCCGCCGGTTTTGATTCTCATGAGCGTGCTCATAGTCTGGGCGCTGCTCCGGACCGGCCGTCCCCGCGCCGCGATCCTTCTGGTGGTGGCCGCGATCGGCGGTGAAGCCCTCGATGCAATGCTCAAGCTGATCTTCCAGCGGGACCGGCCCGAGGCTTTTTTCGGATATGCAGAACCTGCGGGCTACAGCTTTCCCAGCGGTCATGCAGTAGCGTCGGCGTGTTTTTACGGCGTCCTGGCTGCCATTCTCACCGTCCGCATGAAATCCCCCTGGCGCCGGGTCGTGATTTGGACGGTCGCCGCGCTGCTTGCCGGGCTGGTGGGCCTGTCGCGCATCTATCTCGGAGTCCATTACCCGAGCGATGTCATAGCCGGATATGCCGCCGGTATCGTGTGGGTGGCGGCGGTACGCGCTAGTTACGAAGCTTGGCTGCGTAGAAGACCCGCGGCGTAACGGTCCATCCGCGCAGCTTAATTACCGATGTCGCCGCTCGGCTTTTTCTGGGTGATCTCGCCGTAGGTGGCCTTGATCTGCTGCTTCAATGAAGCATCGCTCACCCACGGAGTTACGGACATCGACAGTTGTAGCGAGGCCTGCAAGTCCTCCAGCTTCTTTCCCTGAGTGATGCCGTCCTTCACGGATTTGAACAGCTCACTCATGAACTGCTGCTGGCCGTTGAGCAATTCGCGATCGCCGGGCAGACCGTGGCCGGGAAGCACGTATTTCACCTTCAGTTTTCCCGCCGCCCGCAGCACGTTCGGCCAGTTCTCTATATATGCATCCATGACGGCGTTGTACGGCCCGTTGACAACTGCATCCCCGGTACACAGCACCTGCTCTTTCGGCAGGTAGACAAAGCCATCGCCACGCGTGTGGGCCCATCCGAAAAAGCGGAACTCAACCTTTCGCGAGCCGTCGTCCAGCACGTACTTGTCCTCGTTGATATCCTGTTTGGGCGGCTCAGGGCCGTCGCGTTTCAGCTCTGCCACGTCCTCCCGCTGCATGGCGGTTCGCTGCCACCGTGCCGGCTCGACGCGCTTCAGTTCCTCGCCCACGGCTTTGAAGGCAAGCGTGGTCGCCCCGGCCTGCGTCCACAGGACATTGCCGTAGAGGTGATCGCCGTGGTGGTGCGTATCGAAAACATACTTCACCGGCTTCGCGGTGAGGCGTTTAACGTCGGCCATCACGCCGCGGGCACCGCTCGGATAATTCGCATCGACGACGATCAGGTAATCCTTCATCTCGATGATGACGTTGTTCGAGTGACCCTGCTCCAGGTCTCCTTCGCGGAACCAGACGCCAGGCGCAATCAGCCGAAGCGTCTCGGGATTGGCATGCGAAGAGGAAACCAGCAGCGCCAGAGTACCGAGCGCGGCGAACGTCAGCAATAACAGGGCACGGAGCCTCATGACCCACCCCCTGCGCATTACTCTAACTCAATCCGAGCCCGCGCGCCGCCAAGTTGAATCTAGCCCGCAGCGGCGCTAAGATGGCCGCGTTCCCTGTAAATGGCGACAAGCGACATATATATGCGGGTATTTCGAATTTCTTCTGTGCTCCTGGCGGCGAGCGGGATGCTGGCGCAGCACAACTATACTCCCGCCGACGTGGAAGACGGTGGCAGGCTTTATCGCGCCAATTGCGTGAACTGCCACGGCGCGCGGGGCGATCTGGTTTCCGGCGTGGATCTGGGGCACGGCAAGTTCCGGCGCGCTGCCTCAGATACGGACCTGGCGCGCATCATCATCAACGGAATTCCAGGGACTCCCATGCCGCCCTCCGCGTACACGGAATTTCAGGCGGGCACCATTGTCGCTTACCTGCGCTCGCTGGCGGCGTCCGCCTCTACCCCCGCTTCGCTTGGCGATCCCCTGCGCGGAAAGGCGATCTTCGAGGGTAAGGGCGCTTGCGTGAGCTGCCACCGCGTGAACGGCAATGGATCACGGGTGGGACCCGACCTGAGCGATATCGGCGAACTCCGGCAACCCGCCGAACTCGAACAGTCGCTGCTCGATCCGAATGCGGAAATCCGTTCGGAAAACCGCTACGTGCGCGCGGTTACCCGTGAAGGCGTCACGATCACCGGCCGGATTCTGACGGAGGACACATTCTCGCTGCAGCTCATCGACTCACACGAAAAGCTGGTCTCGCTGACCAAATCGAATCTCCGTGAGTACTCCTTCGTGAAGAACTCGCCCATGCCGTCGTATCGCGAGAAGCTGAATGCCGGGGAGCTGGCCGACGTCGTCAGCTACTTAGTTTCCTTGAAAGGTGTAATACCGCAATGATCACCCGAGTTCTCTTGCCGGGATTGCTAGCCGGTTCTCTTTGCGCTCAGGTCTCGTTCGACCGCATCGTCCGCAACCCGCAGGAGCCGCAGAACTGGCTCTCCTATTCGGGCAGCGTCATGAGCCAGCGCTACAGCCCGCTGACGCAGGTGACGCGAGGAAATGTCGGCAATCTCGCGCTGGAATGGGTATTCCAGGCGCGCTCGCTCGAGAAGTTCGAGGCCACGCCCCTGGTGGTCGACGGTGTGATGTACACGACGCAGGCGCCGAATGATGTGGTGGCGCTCGATGCTGCCACGGGACGCGTCTACTGGGTGTACCAATACACGCCGTCGCCAGAAGCGCGCCCGTGCTGCGGGAAAGTCAATCGAGGCGTGGCCATTCTCGGAGACACGCTGTTCATGGGCACGATTGATGCGCACCTCATTGCGCTCGATGCCCGCAACGGCAAGCCCCTCTGGAACGTGCAGGTGGCCAATGCCACTGCCGGATACGCGCTGACGCACGCTCCCCTGGTCGTCAAAGACAAAGTCATCGTCGGTACGGCCGGCGGCGAATTCGGGATCCGCGGCTTCATCGCCGCTTATGACGCCCGTACCGGCAAAGAAGCCTGGCGCTTTTACACCATTCCGGGGCCTGGCGAGCCCGGCCATGAGACCTGGGCCGGAGATTCCTGGAAGCACGGCGGCGGGTCCGTCTGGGTCACCGGATCCTACGACCCCGACCTGAACCTCACGTATTGGGGCATCGGCAATCCCGGACCGGACTGGACCAGCGACGTTCGCGGCGGAGACAACCTGTATAGCGATTGCGTGGTGGCGCTCGACCCCGAGACGGGCAAATTGAAGTGGTATTTCCAATTCACTCCGCACGACGATTTCGACTTCGATTCCGTGCAGGTGCCGGTGCTGGCCGACATGGATTGGCAGGGCCGCTCGCGCAAGGTGATGCTGTGGGCGAACCGCAACGGCTTTTATTACGTCCTTGACCGGACCAGCGGCCAGTTTTTGAAGGGCCAGCCCTTTGCCAAGGTCAATTGGGCCACTGGGCTCGATGAGCGCGGGCGGCCCATGCGCGCCAGCAACATGGTGCCTACGCCGGAGGGCAATAAAATCTACCCTGGCAATCAGGGCGCTACAAACTGGTACTCGCCATCGTTCAGCCCGCGGACCGGCCTGTTCTATATCCCTACCTGGGAGAACTACTATTCCGAATACGTAAAGCAGCCCGTGGAATTCACCGAGGGACGCGTCTATGTCGGCGCGATGCCGCGCTCGCCTGTACCCATGATCCGCGCACCCCAGATTCTGAACCGCTCGGAGGAAAGCGGGTACGGCGCCATTCGCGCGATCGATCCCAAAACCGGCGAGAGGAAGTGGGAATTCAAGATGACGGAGGTCACCGACAGCGGCATCCTGACCACCGGCTCGGACCTGCTCTTCGCCGGAGGCCGCGAGGGCTACTTTTTCGCGATAGACGCCCGCAATGGCGAACTGCTCTGGAAAGCCACGGTGGGCGGTCAGGTAGCATCCGGCCCGATGAGCTACGCAGTGAATGGCCGCCAGTACATTGCCGTGTCGGCCGGCAACTCGCTATTTGTTTACGCGCTCAAGTAACGCGAAGACTCTGTACAAATTGTGTGGGGCGGGCAATCCTGGCCGCAGCCGGCCTTCTGGCCGGCTCGACTCGCTGAAAGCGGGTCGGCAGGCTGAAAGCCTGCCCCACAACTTCTGTCGAATGCCCGTTCATATACCGACCACATCGCTTCGGCGTTCCATTAACACCACGTCGCGCCACCGGCCGTTCATGCAGCCGAGGCGTTCGCGCGTGCCGACAACCCGAAAACCGGCCGCTGCGTGCAGCCGGATGCTTGCCGCATTTTCAGGAAAGATCCCGGCTTGCAGCGTCCAGATGCCTGCTGCTTCGGAATCGCTCACCAATCTTGAAAGCAGCCGGTAACCAATGCCCTGCCCTCGCGCGCGCTCTGCGACATAGACACTGACCTCCGCGACTCCGCCATAGACGCAGCGGCTCGAGACGGGGCTGAGCGCCGCCCATCCGAGCACAGCCTCTGCCGAACGCGCGACCAGCCGGCAGACGCGAAGGTGTCCTGCATCCCACTGCGCCCACTCGGGAGCGCTCTGCTCGAAGGTCGCGTTTCCTGTCGCGATCCCCTCGAGATAGATCGCGCGCACGGCCGGCCAATCCTCTGGCGCGAGTGGCTCGATCGATACCGCCGAATCCATGTGCCAATTGTATGCGCTACGACCAGCGACGACCGGCAGCGGTCTTGCCGCTGGTCCCTCAAGCCTCCGATGGTAAAATTTGAATTTCCACCGGAGGATATCGAATGGCCGTGAAAGCCCGCCGCCAGGCGGTTGTCGTGGACGTGGGAGGTGTGAAGGTAGGCGGCAATCACCCGATTGTCGTGCAGTCCATGACCAATACCGATACCGTCGACGTTCCCGGTACCGTCAATCAGGTGATGGCGCTTGCGCGTGCCGGTTCGGAGCTGGTTCGCGTGACCGTGAACACCGACCAGGCCGCCGCCGCGGTGCCGAAAATCGTCGACACCCTGGATAAGTTCGGCGTTCGGGTGCCGATCATCGGCGACTTTCATTACAACGGGCATCTCCTTCTCAAGAAGTACCGAGAGTGTGCTCAGACCCTAGCCAAGTACCGAATCAATCCGGGCAACGTCAATATCGGCCGGAAAACGGATGACAATTTCCGGACCATGATCGAGGTTGCGATCGAGAACAACAAGCCCGTGCGCATCGGCGTGAACTGGGGTTCGCTTGACGCCGCGCTGCTCACCCGCATGATGGATGAAAACTCGAAGTTGGCCGAGCCGAAAGACGCCCGTGAGGTGACGCTCGAGGCCATTGTCGTAAGCGCGATCGAATCCGCCAGGGCCGCCGAGAGCTATGGCCTGGGCCGCGACAAAATCATCCTCAGCGCCAAAGTGAGCGGCGTGCAGGACCTGATCGACGTCTACCGCGCGCTGGCCGCTCGCTGCGAATACGCCCTGCATCTGGGATTGACAGAGGCCGGGATGGGCAACAAGGGTATCGTGGCCACCACGGCCGCGCTTGCGCCGCTGCTGCAGGACGGTATCGGCGACACCATCCGTACTTCCCTCACCCCCGCGCCGAACGGCGACCGCACGGAGGAAGTCATCGTGTCGCAGCAGATTCTGCAATCGCTTGGGATCCGCAGTTTCACTCCGCAGGTAACCGCCTGCCCCGGCTGCGGCCGTACCACCAGCACCTTCTTCCAGGACATGGCGGACCAGATCCAGACTTACCTGCGCGAGCAGATGCCCCGCTGGAAATCGAGTCACCCCGGCGTGGAGACTATGAAGGTCGCGGTGATGGGATGCGTGGTCAACGGGCCTGGCGAATCCAAGCACTCCAACATCGGAATCTCGCTACCCGGCACCTTCGAGGAACCCAAGGCCCCGGTTTATGTGGACGGCCGTTTGATGACCACGCTTCGGGGCAACCAGATCGTCTCCGAATTCATCCAAATACTCAATGACTATGTGTCCACCCATTACGCAGCGAATTGAGTGGGTGGCGGGGGCGCTTGCTATAATCGTTGAAATAGATTCGTAACAAAGCATTTCCACGGCCTCGCAGCCAGTCTGAGTTCTGAGAGGAAAGGGGAACCCACGGCTTTTATGAGTTCAGCGAAATCGAAAATTGCAGAAATTGAGCTAGCCACTGAAACTGTACCCGCGCCCGCCGGATTCCGAATTTTCAACCGCATCGTCGACTGGATCACTAACGAACGGATGCAGTTGATCAACATCACCGACCGCATCAACGAGATCGTTCGCAAGAGTGGGATTCGCGAAGGCATCGTGCACCTGCAATCCCTGCACACCACCACCTCCGTTTTCATCAACGAATGGCAGGACGCTCTGCTCCACGATGTAAGAAGCTATCTGGACGACCTGGTTACTCGCGAACACAGTTGGCGGCACAACGATC
>CAYMHP010000191.1:0-12211 GCA_964390225.1 uncultured Solibacteraceae bacterium | reverse complement strand
TGCAGATCGGCTTCGGCATCATCATGCTCTCCATCGTCAACGGCCAGCCGCGCGAACTGGGACTGCTCGATTCGATCAAATTCTTCATCGAGCATCGAGTGGAAGTGGTCCGGCGGCGGACCGAGTACGAGCTGCGAAAGGCGCGCGAGCGCGAGCATCTGCTGCTCGGCTTCCAAAAGGCGCTGCAGAATCTCGACGAAGTGATCCAGCTGATTCGCGCTGCCAAGACGCCGAAGGAGGCGCGCGACTCTCTGGTCGGCCGGTTCCAGTTCACCGAGAAACAGGCGCAGGCCATCATTGAACTGCAATTGCAGCGCCTCACCGGCATGGAGCAGCAAAAGATCCTCGACGAATTGGCCGATATCCAGCGCCGTATCGCCGAGTACCTGGAAATCCTGGGCTCCGATAAGGTGCTGCGCGAACTCATCGTCAAAGAACTGAAGGAAGTCCAGAAGGATTACGGCGACGAGCGGCGCACGCAGATCATCGAAGACACGGGCGAGATCAAGCTCGAAGACCTGGTACAGGTCGAGGACGTCGCGATCACCGTCACGCGTGGCGGATACCTCAAGCGCACCTCGGTCGATACCTATCGCCGGCAAACGCGCGGAGGCAAGGGCCGCATCGGGATGGGCACGCGCGCGGAGGACGTCGTAGAACACCTGCTGGTCGCCTCCACCCACAGCTATCTGCTGATCTTTACCAGCCGCGGCCGCGTCTACTGGCTGAAGGCGTATGAAATTCCCGACGCCACTACCACCGGCAAGGGCAAACACATTTCCAACCTGATCAACCTGCAGCCCGATGAAAGCGTCAAGGCGTTCCTCTCGGTCAAGGATTTTGTTCCCGAGCAGTACATCGTGATGGTGACCAAACATGGCGTCATCAAGAAGTCGGAGCTGACTGAGTTCGATAACCCGATGTCGCGCGGCATTATCGCTGTGACCCTGGACGACGGCGACGAGCTGATTGGAGCCAAGATCACCGGCGGAAAGAATTTCATCTTCCTGGGCTCGCACGAAGGGCAGGCGATCCGCTTCGCGGAAAGCCAGGTGCGGCATATGGGACGGCAGGCCCGCGGCGTTCGCGCCATGGAGCTTGCCGAGGGCGATTACCTGGTGGGCATGGAAGTCGTCGAGAAGGATGGGCTCATTCTCTCCATCGCCGAAAACGGTTATGGCAAGAGGACTCCGTTAGAAGACTACCGCTTGACGGCGCGCGGCGGCAAAGGCGTGATCAACATGAAGACCACCGGCAAAACCGGCAAGGTCGTTGCGATCCTTTCGGTGAAGGAAGATTCCGACCTGGTGATCGTCAGCCAGAACGGAAAGATCATCCGCATCGAATCGTCCACGATCCGCGAGGCGGGGCGCGCGACACAGGGGGTCAGACTCGTCTCGCTCGACCAGGATGATAAGGTCGCGGCGGCTTCTGTGATCCCGGAGACCGAAAACGGCAACGGCCAGGAGACCTTGCCCGTCCAGTAGCGCGATTTCGTTACACTGAAATCGATGGCTGGGCTGGTGGGCCTCTCGACTCCCGCGCAACTCGAGCGAAAGCAGCAGCAGCTCTTTCGCGAGCTGGAGCGCATGGGCCGCGTGATTGTAGCGTTCTCGGGCGGCACCGATTCGGCTTATCTGGCCTGGGCCTCTCATCAAGCGTTAGGACAGAACGCGATCGCCATCACTGCGGATTCGGCCTCTCTGCCGGAATCGCACAAGCGTGATGCCGAAGCTTTTGTGGCGCGCTTCGGCATCGCTCACGAGTACGTGGAAACGTACGAATTCGAGAACCCCGCGTACGCGCAGAACAACCCGGATCGCTGCTTCCATTGCAAGGAGGAGTTGTTCACACGTCTCGACGGGCTTGCCCGTGAACGCGGCTACCAGCATGTCGTCTACGGCGTAAACGTGGACGACTTGGGGGACTACCGCCCGGGGCAGAAGGCGGCCCGGAACCACGACGTCGCGGCGCCCCTGGCGGACGCCGGTCTAACGAAGAGTGAAATCCGCGAACTCTCGCGGCTCGCCGGCCTGCCCACCTGGGACCGTCCGGCCTCGGCCTGCCTCAGCTCGCGCATTCCCTACGGCACGCCGGTCACGATCGAAAACGTGAAGACGGTGGAGACGGGCGAAGAGCAGATCAAGGCACTCGGCTTCCGCCAGTTCCGCGTCCGGTTTCACGGCGAGATCGTGCGTATCGAGATTGCGCCCGAAGAGCTTTCACGCGCGTTCGATCCCGAGATGGCGCGGCGTTTCACCGCGATCTTCAAGGCGCTCGGCTTCCAGTACGTCACGCTCGACCTGGAAGGCTACCGGCAGGGCTCGTTGAATGAAGTGCTCGGGCTGAAAAAATAGCGGCCCCAGCCAGACGGCGACAAGGAGAACCCGGATGTGGGGCGGACTTCAGTCCGCGGTGGGCTTCAGCCCGCCCTGCAGCACGCTTATTAAATCGCGACGGGCCGACTGGCCGGCGGCAGGCTGAAGCCCGCTCCACGTTTCATGGCAGCGCTTAGGAAATTTCGGAATCTCCTGGCTATGATTTCCCCATCGCCTTCCAGACATCCGCCTTGTACTGTGGGGCCGCCGACGTGTGAACGTTGATGTAGCGATCGAAATCCAAATTCAGTTTTTCCAGAATCGGAACCAGCGCTTTCACGTGGTCGTTCGCCGGTTCGCCAGGGTTCACCGAGAAGTCTCCCTGGAACAGAATCTTCTCCTTGGGAATGTACGCGATCAGCAATCCGTTGGAGTGAGGAACCGGCCAGGTATGGTAAAACTCCACCGTTCGCGTCCCGTCCGAATAGACCTTCTTCTCCACAACCGCTTCAATCTTTGCTTTCTTCGGATTCTTCGCGAGAGGATCGTCCAGCAACGTTCGTCGAGTGTTGAGCGCTTTGCCGAGGAACTCCTCGTTGTTCTTTTGCGTGATGATGGTTGCACCTTCGGCCACTAGCACCGGCAGCCCTCCAGTGTGATCGGAATGCGGATGCGTGTTGAAAACGTAACGGATCGGCTTGTTGGGAATGAGCTTCTTCGTTTCCGCGACGTAAGCCTGAGCGCGCGCCACGGACTGGCCGGCTTCGAGCATCATGATGTAATCCTTAAACTCCACGATCACCGAATCGTAGCTGCCCGGTCCGGTAGTAAGGCGGTAGAGGCCATCGCCGAGCTTTTCGGAAGTCACTGTCAGAGCGGGCGGGGCGCCCCGTTGACCACCGCGTCCAGCCGCTTCCGGCGCGGGGACCAGCGTTGCGACGTCCGGAGGATTCGCCTTCGCTCCGGTTACGTCGACTTCAAAGAACGGCCAACCGCCGCGCGTCTGCACGATCTTCGAAGGAGCCATGACTCCGCCAAAGTCCTTCCAACCTGTGTAGGTGGCGAGGATATGCATGTCGCCCATGATGTTTTCACCCAGCCAGGTTTCTACGCGATCGACAACGTTCTGTTGGTTCACGTAACCATTGATCACGTAGTTCTTGCCGGAAGGCGCGGTCACCTTCGGGCTCCAGGTCAGGACGGTGTAGCTCTTGCCGTCGACCTTCCGCCGGCTCGCGGTGGCGTTGTTCTCGGCGGCGCCTTTCAGAAAGCCCCAGGGCGTGATGTAGAGTTCCAGGGAGTTGGCCCAGGGTTGCGATACATCCGCCTGTTGCGGCGTGACCTGTTGGAAAAACGTTCCCGGAGTGACAGTGGTGGATCCGCCGGCGCCGATGTTGTTCGTCGCGCCGGTGGCACGCGACGCAGGGGCCGCGAGATCGATCACACGGACATAGTTGTTAATCGGCCGCATCGGATCATGCGTCCCGCGGCACTGCATGTCAGCGGCATTGGCTCCGCACTGCTGGAAGGCCACGTCCTTCGCCGATCCGGAATACGTAATGGATTTCAGATCGCCTAACGCTTTTTGCGCATTGGCGATTACGGTGTTTGCATCCTGCGCCACGGCGTTTCCGCAAAGGAACGCGAGCCCGATTGAAGCGACGGCAAGTTTATTGAACACGGCTTCTCCTGATTGACGATGAAATCAGACTAGTCCTGAATATTCTATGTCGACTCGGTATCGCATGGGGGCGCGCGTTGACCCGGGGGCCAATCCGATTTTCATTGATCAGCACGTCTGAGTTGGAGGCGCCGGATTGCGACGCTCTTGTTCAAGCGGCGGCTTCGGCGGCTAATTGGTCCAGCACGCGAGCTGCGTCGGTCAGATGGTCAACGCCGAAAACCAGCAGCGGCAGCGTCGCTCCCGGTTCCAGTCCGCAGTAAGAGTAATCGATATTGATTCTCTTTTCACCCAAGCGCGCCGCGGCGCGCCCCAACTCGCCCGGGCGGTGCGGCAAACGGACCACGGCCACCTGAGTCTCCTCGAAGATCATGTTCAACGTGCCGAGGACCGCCTGCGCGCCGGTCGGATCGTCTACGAGGAACCGGGCCAGACTCTCGCCCTCCTCGACATACGATTGAAATGCCAGGACGTTGACTCCCCGCTCCGCTAGAGCAAGGAAGCACTTTCCGAGCGCACCCGGTTTGTCTTCAATGGTGACCGTAAACTCCTTCGCCTTCGGCATGCCTGCGGACTCCCTCCAAAACGGCCAACCCGGGCCGTGTTCCTATAATACGTTCTCCAGCCTGCGACGCACCGGCCCCAGCGCGCAATGTGGCGCCACAGGCCGCGGCTCCTCACCGCCGGGGCTGAAAAGATCGCTGGCGTTCCGAAATGGGACAATCAGCAGATGGACAAAGCTCTCCGTTCGAGACTGGAAGGCCGCGAGATCCTCGTGATCGCTATTGAAGACCTTCCTTCCAAAGGTCAGGCGACGACGGTCATGGCGGTGACGCGCACGGTACCCACTACCGTGAACATCGAGCGGGCCGGGTCGGTGGACACGAAGGCCTTTGTTCTTTCGCAGGAGGAAGCGCTTCAACTCGCGCAGCAGATTACCGATGCCGTCGGCGGGCAGGCGAAAGGCTCGAAGAGTTAAGGCGTTTCGGCGCGCGTTAGTTTCAGCTCCGGCGGTAGCGCCGTGGAGACAACCGCTACTGGATTCCTTCTGCCGCGGGCGCCGGAGGCTCCCCCGCCCTGTGGAAGATGATTCGCGCGTTCGATTGCCCGTACATGTAGAAGCGCGCGAACTGGCCGGCCTGGCTGTCCGTTCCTTCGGGACCCGTGCCAAGAACCTGCGGATACCAGGCGCCGCCATCGACGATGGTCTTCGGCGCTGACCATCCGGAAGGATTGCTCAGATCAGGATTGAAGGTGATCCGGATGCTCTTCTGCGGCCAGCCCGGCCCGCAACACGCGTGATTGAGCAACATTACATAGCTCTCCAGGTAGGTGTTCCAATGAACCGAAGGGCCCCAATAGGAGTTCGTGTCGGCGCGTTGCCAGCCGACCTTGGCGGCGAAGATCGGCGTAACCGCGCCATTCACCCCGGGTTGGGCCCAGTTTCCGTCAAAGTACTTCCAGACGCGGCCTACGGGATTGAAGCGATCGTCGAAGGCCATGCGCGCGATAACGATGCCCTGGTTTTTCCGAGGGCCGCCGTAGTTGGTGAACAGAAAGTAGAAGAAGGTTCCGGTGCGGTCGGGGACGACCGAAAAATCGCCCTGCCCGCCGGCGAAGAACCCGTTCTGAGCTCTGCAATCGATCGGATCGCCCGAGGAGAGGACAGTTCCGAGGTCGATGAAACTGGAGCCGCCATCATACGAAATGGCAGCTCCGATGCGAGGAACCGCGAGGTTTGCTCCCGGGCAGACGCTGTGGTCTTCCTGGTGATACCAGCCGAAGATGATGCCGGTGCTGTCCATCCACACGGCCTCCATCCACGCCGGCATCTTCGCGCGGGACGCGAACGAGACGGTTCGCAATCTGGTTTCCCGGAATTGGTTTGGGCCCTGATTGAGAACTGGGCCGCTGCCGGTCGAGGTGATCAGGCGCAGATCTCTGTTCAGCCAGTAGGCCGGGCTATTGGAGTCCACCGGTGACGGCATGACCAATTGTGGGGCGTCACGCAGCTCCGCCGTCTGGGCGAGGGCAGCGGGTTCGGTCGCGAAAACCGCGACTGCGAAAATCACCAGAATGATGACTGGTCTTTCCGCGAGTAGATGGCGCACACTCGTGGGCATCAGGCGCAAAAACACTCTGCTTTTGACTATACGGTTGAAGCGAGCGAAATGTTGCTGGATTTTTGGATAACAAAATTTGATGCAGAGGATTACTGTGAGCGAGCATCGGCGGCCTGCGGCCTCACTGAATAGCGCCGATCGAGCCGGCCGCCGTCTCGTGGACCGGATCGCGGGTCGTTGGCTTTGTGGAAAATAATCGAGTACCTCGATCGGCCGTATAGATACAGCCGAGCGAGCCTGCCGGCCTCGGTGTCGGTCCCCCCAGGTTCCATCCCCAGGATTTGCGGGTACCATGCGCCGGCTTCCAAAATCCTCAGCGGCTCAGACCAACCGGTTGGATTCCCGACATCTGGGTTAAAGCTGATCTGAATATCTTTCTGCGGCCAGCCCGGTGTGCAACACGAATGATTGAGCAACATTACGTAGCTCTCCAGGTAGGTGTTCCAATGGACAGAGGGCCCCCAAAGCGCGTCGGTTGCAGCATTTTGCCAGCCGACCTTCGCCGGAAAGACCGGCGTCACTTTGCCGTTCAAACCTGGCTCATCCCAGTGTCCTTCGAAGTATTTGCAGACCCGGCCGACGGGGTCGAATCGATCGCCGAATGCCATGCGCGCCAGAACGACGCCCTGGCCAGGTGTGGGTCCGCCGTAATTTGAGAAAAGAAAATAAAAATATGTCCCGGAACGGTCGGGAACCACTGAGAAGTCTCCCTGGCCGCCGGCGAAGTACCCGTTTTGGGCGGCACAATCGATCGGATCGCCGGACGACAGGACAATTCCGAGGTCGACGAAGTTGGACCCGCCGTCATACGAGATCGCCGCTCCGATTCGCGGAACGGCGAGGTTGGTGCCCGGGCAGACACTATGGTCTTCCTGGTGATACCAGCCGAAGATGACGCCGTTGCTGTCAACCCAGACCGCCTCCAACCACGTCGGCATCTCCTCACGGGTGGGGAACGAGACTTTGTGCAGGCGCGCCTCGTGAAATTGATCCTCGCCGCGACTGAGGTAGGGGCCGTCCCCTGTCGAATTCACCATCCGCAACTCGCCGTTCAGCCAGTATGCCGGGCTGTTCGAATCTACATTTGCCGGCATATCGAGTTCGGGAGCCGCACGCAACTCGACTGTTTGGCCACGATCGATACGGGGCATACCCACAACTGCCGCTACAACAAACGCCAAAGAAGTGATTCTGGCTGCTGGCGAGGAAAGGGTGGGCATGAGGCCGGGCAGTCTCATTCCCTAATCTATTCGGCCGAAGCGGAACAGACTTGCTGAATTTAGGATAAATACGTTTGATTACGCCGGACGGTTAGCGGTGGGCATAAGGCGTTCCCCGGATCGCGAGGTGGTACTCCCCAAACTGAAAGTCCTTTTGCGGCAGCGAAGTTGTGTAAAAGACCCGGCCGCGCCGCGTTGCCGGTCCGAGGGCGGGGGCAACTTTCAGAGGCTGGGTGCCTGGCGGTAGCAGGAAGACGAGTTCTTTTGCGGCGGGCAGCACCACCTCCGAGCCGTTCTTATACCTGGAAACCAATTTGCGCCGAAACAAGACCCATGCCTCTCCGGAAGACGATGCACTGCCTGGCATTCCGGGCAGGACTACTACATAGTCATCGGGAAAATAGTAAGAGATCTGGCGATAGGAGACCGGAAATCCATAGTGGATGATCACAGCCTGCCCACGCTTGCGGATGTCCTCGATAGCGGAAATCGCGGCGTCGGTGATGCGTCCTCCGGAAGCGACTGCGTGGTAGCTGGACGCGCGCGCCAATTTTCCTGGAGGTGGCATGAAGAAAAGCGCGGAGCACATCGCCACTGCGCAAGCGGCCATGGTCCAAACGCGCCGTCTGCCGTGGTGTTCGACAAGCGAGGCCAGCACTGCGCCACCCAAAACGCAAAGCACCGGAATCGTGGTGAGGGCCTGGTCGGGGTCGCCAATATGGACGAGCGCCGAGAAGAGAAACGCGGGCAGGAACCAGACGAGCAGGAAGCGCACGCGCACACTCCAGCCGGAGTAGGCTTGCCGCACGGCGCGCGCAGGGAGCGCCCAAATCCACGCCACCGCGCCCAGCCCGTTCCACACCAAGGCCTCGGCAAACATGTGAAATGCGGCGGGCTCAGTGGCTCCGAACAGCCGCGAAGAGCCGTGGAACTGGTCGTTGGCATAATCCCACAACAGGTGCGTGGTTTTATGGATTCCCCCGCTTGCGAATACCGTCACCGCGACCGACGGAGCCACCGTCGCGCAAAAACACAGAATGGCCAGCACAAGGCGGCGGAAGGAGCAGCCCGTGCGTACCCACACCCAGAGGAGCAGCGGTACCAGAAGCATGGACTCCACGGGCCGGAATCCGGCGGCGATTCCGAGCCATGCGAAAGCGCCATAAAACCACGTGGCAGACGCATTCTCCTGGAGCGCGCGCCAGGCGAGCAAGCCGGTTCCGAGAGAGCCGACTGCCAGAAAAATCCGGATCTCGTTGGTGATGCCGCCGAGCCAAAACGGCGGGTTCGCAAACAGCAGCGCTGTAGCGAGCAGCCCCGCGGCCCGTCCGAACATTTGGGTCCCGAGCGCCCAGATCAGTAGCAGGGCTGCCCAGGCGCCGAGCAACCCGGCAATGACGAAGACGTCTTGCGCATCGGGCACAAACACATGAATCAGCCGCGTGAGACCCACGAAAAGCGGGTAGCCTGGCGGTTGTGGCTGGTGAAGCGCCGGATTGAAATCGTCGAGCGCTAAGGCGAAATTGGCGCTGTCGAAGAAAAACAGACGGTCCGGCGCAAGCGGCCAGCGCGTCGCGGCCAGCAGCAGCAGGACAATTAATGCAGCGGCAGCGTTGCGGAAGCGGATCTGGCGGATGCTCCTTACCGCGTTCATCCCTTCTCTCCGACGAGGAGTAGTGATTGACCGGCGGGAAAATTTCGGCCCGCCCCAAGCCAGAAGGATTCGGCAGCCAGCGGTAGGTACAGTATGCGATCGAGCCAGTTCGGCACCAGCGCGGTGCCGCTGGCGGGCGGCTTGCGCATCAGCGGCTCCCAGATACGAAAACGGGCCAGGGCAACGGGCATCAGCAAAGAATTCAGGTAAGTGCACCGCAGCACCCGGAAACCGCGCTCTTCTACCCGCCTGACCAGCCTGGCCCGCGTGAAGCGCTGGCGCTCGTGGGTGAATTCCGAGTGGCGGCTGCGCAAAATATCCAGCGCGGACACACGAATGATCAGCAAGCCGCGCGGTTTCAGCACGCGGGCGAACTCGTCCAGCGCTTGGCCCTCGCCACCCGCAGGGAAGTGCACCAACACGTCCAAGGACGCCAACGCCTGGAAGAATTCCGAGCGGAACGGGAGGCGTGCGATATCCGCCTGCGCCAGACGAGCGATGCCCGACTGCTTGGCATAGACCAAGCCCTCGGCGGCGAGGTCGACGGGGAACATCCGCCAGCCGTACCGCTGCTCGAGCAGTCGAGAGAAATGCCCGGTTCCGCAGCCGGCCTCGAGCACGGTTGCGCCGCGTGGAGCGACCGGATCGAGCACACGGAAGAGGATCTTCTGCATGCCTCGAAACCACCAGAGCTGTTGTTCCGCTTTGGCCAGGGTCTGGAACTCGGCTGGGCTCACGGCGCCGTGGCCCCTTCTTCGAATGCCGCTGGTTCCAGAGCCATTTGCAGGTCCGGGCCTGGCAGGTAAAAACTCCGGTGTTCGCGATAATAGGCGAGCGTCCGTCCGATTCCCTCGCGGAACGGCGTCCGTGGACGCCAACCTAACTCGCGCCGAATTCGATCCGAGTTGCTCACGTAGCTCCCGATGTCGATGGCTTTCCGCATCGCCGGGAAAGCAACCGACACCGGCGGCGAACTCCCGGCGGCCTCGGCCGTGAGATCGGCAAGAGTACTCACCGGAAGTGATTCGGGACCGCCCACATTGTAGACCCGGGAGCGCGACGACAGGCGGGCGCCGGCAAGCAGGAAGGCTTCCACGGCATCGTCGACATAGATGGGATCGCGGACTGCGTCTCCGTCGCCATAAACCGTCACGGGTTGATCGACCAGCGACAGTCGAACGAACGTGCCGAGGAACCCCTGTTGCGGCACATTGAGAGCCATGCGCGGCCCGTACACATTGCTTAGGCGCAGGACGGTCGCGTCCAGTTGGCCGAGCCGGCTGAGCATGAGGTGATACTCGGTCGCGGCATATTTGTGGATGCCATTGAAATCCACCGGCTCCAGGGGGTGTCTTTCATCGACCGGCAGATACCGCGCGCGTCCGTATACCTGGCGGGTGCTCGCGTAAATGACCCGCGTCCTCGGCCGGGCAGCCCTGCAGGCCAGAAGAAAACGAAGCTGTGCCAGGGTATTGATGTTGAGGTCACGTTCCGGACACCGCATGCTTTCGCTGTGGCTGATCTCGCCGGCAAGGTTGAAGACGATATCCGTCCGGGCTATTTCGCTTTGAAAACAAGACGCATTCGCGATGTCCTCGGGGAGGACCTCTACCACGTCCTTGATTGGATCGATGTTAAAGGCATTAGCTCCGCAGCCCGGAACGGAGCTGTCCACGATCGTGACCACAGCCCCCATCGCTACCAGACGAATAGCCAGACTGCTACCGATGAAGCCCAGTCCACCTGTGACCAGGACCCGCTTGCCCTTATAGATGTTCACCCATGACCCTCGCAAGTGATTGGTAAATTTATATAAAAAAAGTGGAACTACTTGCAAGTACGGGTGAAAAATGGGAGTTCTAAACCTTTTTGGAGTAGAACCCGCGGATTCGGCCGGCCACCTCGCAGACTTCGTTTTGCGTCATACCCGTCCAGAGGGGTAGGGAGAGAATTTCGCGGCAGGCCTTTTCGGCATAGGGGAACTCCCCGAGCTTGCCGCCGCAGTCGCGGAAGGCAGGGTGGAGATGAAGAGGCACGGAGTAATGGATCGCCGTGCCTATCCCCGATTGGGCTAGATAGTTCCGCAAACGCTCGCGCCGGCGCACGCGAATCACGAACAGGTGGTAAACCGATCCCGGGCGCTGAGAAACGATGTGGACGCCGGGGCAGCCGGCCAGGTTTTGTTCGTAGATGCGCGCGAGTTTGCGGCGCTCTTCGGTCCACCGCACAAGACGCGCCAAAAAGGCCCGGAGAAAAGACGCCTGCATCTCATCTAGCCTTGAGTTCACTCCGGCGACATGGCTGACGTGGTTGTTCCGGCGGCCACCGTCGCGCAGCAGCCGAAGGCGCGCGGCGACGGAGGCATTATCAGTGACTACAGCTCCGCCATCACCCAGGCAGCCGAGGTTCTTTGTCGGATAGAAGCTGTAGGCGACGTAAGGGGAGAAGGCTGTAAAACCGCTCTCCCCAAAACACGCGGCGTGCGCCTGGCATGCGTCCTGGACGAGCGCTGCCCGCACGCTCCTCGCGAGGGAGGCGAAGCGCGGCAGGTCACAGGCCTGGCCGTACAGGTGCACTGGGAGCAGCGCGCCGGTCTTTCTGGTTACGCGATTCGCGACATCCGAAGGATCCAACAGCAGTGTTTCCGGATCGACGTCGGCGAATCGCGGCTTCCGACCGGCGGCCAGGATGGCGAGCCCCGTAAAGCCGGCGGTCAATGGCGTGGTCAGAACTTCGTCCCGGCGATCCCGGATATTGTGGGCGCGCAGGGAGAGTTCGAGCGCCCCGGTACCATTCGCGACGGAAACCGCGTAGCGCGCCCCCATCGCTCGCGCGAACTCGTCTTCGAACGAGGCCACCTCCTCGCCGAGAACGAAGTGCGCCCGTTCGAGCAGATCCGCGAAGCGGCGCTTCAACTCCGGCTCAGTCTGACGCAAACGAGGGCGCAGATCCACGAATGGAATTCTCACCGGCTGAGGACCTTTCGGCTGGAAGCCAGCACAACCAGGCGGATGTACAAGCCCAGTATCTGGCCGAATGTTGCCCACAAGGAGCGCCAGCGAAAAAATTGGGATCGCCCATGCTGCCGTGGGTAGTGATGGACCGGCACCTCGCGTATGCCGCAGCCCGATAGCTGAATTTTCTTAACCAGCTCTATGCAGATCGTTCCACTCGTGGAACTCAGGCGGATGTCGTCCAGCAGACACCGGCGAATG
>CAYMHP010000190.1:0-12213 GCA_964390225.1 uncultured Solibacteraceae bacterium | reverse complement strand
AGCGCACCATGTTCGATCTGGAAATGATCAAGGAGATCGGGTACTGCCATGGCATCGAGAACTACTCGCGACACTTCTCGGGACGCCTGCCCGGGGAGGCGCCGCCCACCTTGCTCGACTACCTGCCGCACGATTCGGTGATCTTCATTGACGAGAGCCACCAGACCGTTCCGCAATTGCACGGAATGTACCACGGCGACCGCTCGCGCAAAGAGGTGCTCGTCGCCCACGGCTTCCGCCTGCCCAGCGCGCTCGATAACCGGCCGCTCACGTTCGAGGAGTTCGAGCACCGCGTGAACCAGTTGGTCTACGTCTCCGCCACACCCGGTCCATACGAACTGACGAAGGCGGCGGGCGTCGTGGTCGAGCAGATCATCCGGCCCACCGGCCTGCTCGACCCGTGCGTCGAGATCCGGCCCGTCAAAGGACAGGTGGACGACCTGCTGGGCGAGATCCGCAAAACCGTGGCCGCCGGCCAGCGCGTGCTGGTAACCACTCTGACCAAGCGTATGGCGGAGGATCTGGCCGAGTACTACGCCGAAATCGGTGTGCAGTGCCGCTATCTGCACTCGGAAGTGAGCACGCTCGACCGCATCAAAATCCTGCGCGATCTGCGGCGCGGAGAGTTCGACGTCTTGATCGGAATTAACCTGCTCCGCGAAGGCCTCGACCTGCCGGAGGTGTCGCTGGTGGCGATTCTGGATGCGGACAAAGAGGGCTTCCTGCGTTCTGCCGGCTCTCTGATTCAGACGATCGGGCGCGCGGCTCGGCACGTCGAAGGGCGCGCCATTCTTTACGCCGACGTCATGACCGACAGCATGCGGCACGCAATCGACGAGACTACACGCCGCCGCCGAATTCAAGAGGAATACAACACGGTGAACCAGATCGTCCCGCAGTCGATTGTGAAGCCGATCGACATGAGCCTGGTGGCGATCGCGGAAGGCGATTACGTTACGGTGCCGCTCGAAAGCGACGAAGAGGTGGAGAACCTCACCCCGGAGCAACGAGAGAAATTCATTGGCGAACTCGAAGAGCGCATGCGCGAGGCCGCCCGCAAGTTCGAATTCGAAAAAGCCGCGCAGCTTCGCGACCGTTTAAAGGCGATGAAGACCGTGGCGTGACGCCCGCATGGTTTCCGGTTGCTTTCGAGAACGTTGCGTACTTCAGCCGCTGCAGTAATGCCCGTTTCGCCTGTTTTGCGGGTCGAACTCACAATATGACCGCCGGGAAGCGGTAGCCGTACTAAGAGGCCACCGGCCAGAACACCTCCGTCTTCCAATCCTTCGGATCGGGGTAATTGCCTGGATCGGTAATGTACGATTCCCACGGCGCCCCGGCGCTGGTGAGCCGCTCGCTTTCTATCCACTTTTGGATCGCCGCGTGGGCCTCGCTCAGCCGATCGTAAGCTCCGGCATGAGTGGTCATAGCGACGAGCCCGCCCGGTAGCGTGCCTGCTTCGATGTCGCCCTCACCGTGCGCGGGCGCCGCGACGGGCAGTCCGGCCTCAATAGTCCACAGCCCCGGCCGCATTTCGAGATAGCGCGCGTACGGAGCGCCCCCCATCGCGATCCCTTTCTGCTGGACGTGCGCAAACACCCGGCCATATACCTCCCCGAGCGTCGTTGCTATCTCTGAGGGCTTTACCTGGCGACGAATCGCGAGCACAGGCTGTGGTTCCACTTTCTTCTTTATGATTGAGTAATCCATCTCGTCCCTTTCTGCCGCCAGTCGTTGCATCGCGCTCCAGGTTCGCCGTGACAAATTTCAGCACCGGCTGCATCCGCCTGAATCGCGCGGTCATGTTTCCCTCCGAATGTACCGCGCCGCGCGTGCTGCTGCTTGACCTTTCTTGCTGTCGCTACGCAGTCGATCCATCCAGGCCGAGTAGCGGTTGACCTCAGCCGCGGACTGCGCTCGATCTGTGACCGGGGTTCACTTCGTTAGGACAAGAGACTTTCGCGGGCCTCGTGCTCGAGCACTTTTCAGCCGCGGGCGCAATACGCGGCTCCACCACATCATCGCGCCTGTCACAAACAACGCCGCGGGCGCCAGTCCGAATATCGCCCAAACGGCCTTCGTCGCCTGGTCGCAGAGACCGGGGCCGCTGCACGGAATTCCAATGCCGTCGATGCGCCCGAAATGCAGGTACGCGAGCCAATAGATAATGCGGTCGCTGACGCGTGTTGCCATATTTGCTGCAGTGAGAGGCTCGATCCGATCCGCAAGATCCTGAAATCGGTCGGGGATGACGAGATAGACCCCGCTCAATCCAAATACCAGGCTGAATCCCAGGCTCCAGAAGCCGATCATGCTGTGCAAGTGCCAGGTCAGCCGCCCTCCCCCGCCTCGATGCACGGTCAGGCTGCGACGCCACGTCTTGATGCCGGGCCACCAGATCACCATCCCCGACAGAGCCAGCACCAGCAACGCGACGGCGCCAACGCCGTTCACATTTCGTCCGGTTGTTCCCGCGAATAGATTATCGTGCAGATCCAACAGACCTGAGACGAGCCGGATGCCGGTCGAGACGGGATCGCCCAAATCGGCGCCCGTTCGGGCGTCGAACAGCCGGTGTTTGATCTCGTTGCCGCGCCGCAGCCTGATGTCGACCGCCTGATCGGGATTCCGCGAGTGAACGAGATTGACCACGCGGTACTCCGGGTAAAGGCGAGTGGCCGCCGCAGTCAGCTGAGCGTCCGTCAGACGCGGTTCCGTGCTTTTCGAGATGATGGGCCGTGGCGTCGCCGCTCGGTACAATTCGTTTCGATAGACCAGCACACTTCCGGTGATGCTGATCACGACGATATAGAGCCCGATCGCGACGCCGCTCCACAGGTGCACTTGAAACAGCGCCCTTCGCAACCAGATCTTCTGCGGCCGGTGTACCCAGCGCTGCCAAAGGCTCGGTTGATTGCTCCCGCTCACAGCGAGAGCCTACAATACCCGGCCGGGGTCGTCAACGGTTATTCTCGTCCGATCGGCCTTCGCCCGGCTGAGGATCTGGAAACCGCGCCTCCCGGGCTCTCGAGAGGATCTCCTCAATCACAGCGGTCTTCGCGTCGGCGTAGTTCTGAGTATATTTCCACGCCTGTTGCGCCAGGGCCCGTTTCGATCGGGCATACAATTCGCGATCGCTCTCGTTGGCGCGCAACCAGTCGCGGAACATCAGCATCCGCTCCACCTCGGGACAGCCTACCGAAAACACGTGTAAATTGATTTTGTTCTCCGGTCCTTTGAACATCCTGTGCTCATACCAGCCGGGTTCGCGGATACGAAGTTGATAACCCGCTTGCTCCAGCGCAGCGGCGTACCCCTGTTCGTTGGCCGACTCCGAAACGACCAGAATAATATCGATGATCGGCTTCGCCGCCAGGCCCGGAACTGCCGTCGATCCGGCATGTTCGATGCGCAACGCGCGCTCGCCAAGCGCCGCCCGGATTCGTTCGGCCGTCTGTTGAAATTGATTCGGCCATTCGGGATCGTAGTCCGCGACGCAAATGGGCGAGGCCAATGGCCTCATCTGCCCTACAGTATGCGCCTGGAGATATTCTTCACTCGCAGGCATGCGCTCTGCTGGGCGTTCCTCCTCCATAACCCTGTACCAGTGTGCCCAGGCTCGTCCGCCGCTTCCTACTTCTGCTGCTCGGCGAGCTTGGCCTTGAAGTTCTTCTCCTGCAGATCGAGGTGCGCCTGATATCCGGCCGGGTCGATAAAGGGATTCGTGCTGCCCTTCTCGAGCTTCGCGTACTTCTCGGTCATATGGTAGAACGAGCCGTGCGAGCCGAGGAAGACGTCACACGGCAGGGCGCGCAAGGTTTGGAAGCCGCGAACGTAATCGTCGGCGATCTGCGGATAATCCTTGTTGCCGACCAAAATGTAGCCGGGATTCACGCCAATGCTTCCGAGGATCACCACGTCGTAGGACTTGCCGTTCTCCTGCGCCTTCATCGTCCATGTCGTGCAGCCCTTGGTGTGTCCGGGCGTGAGATGCGCCACCAGGGTGGTCCCGCCGAGTTTCACCTCTTCGCCGTCGTGAAGAATGTGATCGATCGGGTGCGGCTTTCCGCCCGGCATCATCTTTCGCAACGCGGGAACGTCCTGCTCCATCGCGTAGACGCGCGCTCCGGTTAACTCTTTCATCAGGGCGTCGCCTTCCATGTGATCGCCGTGCGCATGGCTGCCCAGGATGATCTTGATATCGGTCATCTTGAAGCCCAGCTTCTCAACCGAGGCCCGAATTACCGGGACCGTGGATTCGAAATCGCTGTTGATGAGAATGTCGCCTTCGGGAGTCGTGATCAGAAACGATCCCAACTGCTCAGTACCGACAAAATAGACGTTGCCGATCACCTTATGTGGTGGGAACGGCTTGTTCCAGTCCGTGGTCCCGCCGTTCTGTGCAGCGAGATGTCCGGCCGCGAAACCGCAAAGCATTACGCAGGGCAGCATCCTTTGGATCAGCATAGTGGGACCAATATAGAAAGTTCGGGAGGGAGGCGCAAGAGGGGGGGTGACTGCCTCTGGGTCCGGGATTCTCCGTCTGCCAGACAGCCGGAGCGGGCCGGTGTGCACTGGTCCGGCCCGCCCCGCTTTTACCGGTTACTTCTGTTGGCTCTGCAGTTGTGCGATGGAGGCTTTCAGCAATCCCACCGAGTACGCCATGTTGTGGATGCCTTTGCTACCGTCATTGTTGACCATCAACCAGTTGTAGGCCGCTTCCAGTTGTGGTCGGGTCCAGGTCGAGTCGATGTTGAGAGCCGACTTTGTCTGTCCGGCCGGGGGCAACAGCGCGCTCAAGGCATCGAGCAGATGCTGCACCTCCGTCTGCGCGCCGTCAATCTTCCCGTCGCCATCGTAATCCATTAGCGGGAAATCGAAGGACTTCAGATTCGGCCCATGACATTTCTGACACGCAGCCACCAGGTCGATGGCTGGAGTTGTGCCCGCGGCCGCCAGGCTGTTTTTGAATGTGTGTCCACCCACCTTGCTGAAGCCAGGATCAGTGTCGGCCATCGTCTGCATGTGGCAGGTGACGCAGCTATCCTGTACCACGAACCAGTGCGCAGAGCTGGGAATCACTTGGCCGTAGGTAAACCCGTTTGCTCCGGCGAGCATATCGGCCTGCGGACCGTGGTGTGGGCCGAAACGCGCGCTGCCCGCCGTCTGGGCCGCGTAGGTGGCGGCATTTTGGCGGCTCTTGTGGCAGTTCATGCACAGCAGCCCGGCGCCGCCGTCGGTCACCTTAGTGCCGTCGGCCAGCACAACCGAATCCACCGTACGCACCAGGTGCGCGGTGTTGGCCGGACTGGTTTGGCCGTGCGGCTCATGGCAGGTCTGGCAGCTGATGGGTGAGTAGGTTGTGTCGACCGTCGTGGCTACCTGGAACTTACCCACAAAACCCGGACCGGTGTGGCAGCCCACGCAGGCTTCTCTTCCCGCTCCCGACGGGTCGCGGGTGGCAATAGCGTGCCTCGAGTTGTTCCACTCGGCCGTCTTGATGTGGTGTGTCGGCGCGTCATGGCACTGGCCGCAATCGCCCGACCCAAAAGTCTTGGATATGGCGTAGGGAGTTCCCCCCGAGGCAGCATGCAGGCTGCCGGGTCCGTGGCAGTTTTCGCACTGAATGTTGGCCACGTTCTGCAGCGAGGTCGGCACCGTGTCCCACGTGCCCGCCTTAAGTTCGCTGGGGAAGGTCCACTTCAGTTTCGCGGCAAGGTCGCTGAATCCATTATTCGATGCGGTCGCGTTCGTGTCGTAGCCGACCGTATGGCAGCTTATGCAGTTGCCGGAGTAGTGATCGCTCGCAACGCCGTTCACCCCGTTCTTGAAGAGAGTCGAATGTGTAGTTTTGGCCCAGGATTCAGCCATGTTCCGGGCCAAGCCTCCGCTATGGCAGATCGAGCAGGTGGAAATTCCCACATACGTCGCGCCCACAATGGTCTGGGCGAGATCGGCGGTGTCGCCTTTCGTCGTCGTGACCTTGGCGCTAACGACATAGACTCCGGTGACATCGGGGCGCAGCAGCGTCCGTCCCGCCACTTGGTACACGACGCGGTCGGCGGGTTCGTAGACTGGCACGTCTTTTCCGAGGGGGCTATCGACGAGCACCGCTTTCGAGGTGGCTGGTTTTTGGGTGAGTTGCCAAATCACGGTGTTGATATCCGCGGCGGAGTACGTCGCGTTGACCTGCACCTCCAGGTAGGCCGGTTCGCCGAGAGCGACTGTGGTCAGGCCGGCGGCAACTTGAGTGGTTGTCGCGAGTTTGTAGGCTGTGATCTCGGGCCGGGTGAGCGGGCGCAGCGCAATCTTGGCGCCCAGGGTCGTTTGAGCTCGCACCGTACTGATTGTGCCGCAAGCGAACAAAATCACCACTGCCATCAGGCCAGTTGGCGGTTTGCGAGAAAGATGTGGTAACAAAACGGACCTCCCTATCACAGCAGCTGTGGTAACATCCGGCAATAAAAGAGTCAAGGGTCTGTTTACCTGTTATTCTGCCGAAAAATATGACGTGGAGATTTGCTGCGGGTCCGCCGGCGGCAACCGCTGAGAATATAGGCGGGCGCAGCGAATCCAGACACCGGAAAAAGCCATCGCTCCCCGGTGGAGGTCGAGGTGGAGGTGGAGGCGGAGGTGGAGCCGGAGCGGCGCGAAGTGGCGGAACATTTCCGGTAAACCGAACCGCGGATATAACCGCGCCGGATGTCATCCAGCGACAGCGACCATCGTCCGTGGTGAAGTTGCCAGAAACGGTCCGATAGCAAGGAGCGCGGGACGCATTGTTAGCCGTCGTTCCCTGGAGTACGCTACACCCATGGCAGAACTGGCTGCACCGGAGGGCAAGGACAGCCTCGCCCAGAGGACCGAGGGGGGCGACTCAGATCGAAGGAGGCTCCCGTTCTGGAAGCTTCTCGTCTCGCTTGTTTTCCTCGCCCTGGTATCCAACTCGCTCTACGAGTATTACAATGCCGACCTGACCATCGACGCTATATCGGTGTCCGCGGGCTTAGACCGCGCGGGGGTGAGTTCGGCTCTGCTGACTCATGAACTGGCGGAAGACCTGCTGGCCCTCATCGGTTCCACCACCGGCTATCAAACATCGCAGCACGGTGTCGCCTCGAGTATCAGGCCAAGCCGCATCAACTATTCGCTCGGCGGAGAAACACTCGATATCGAGATTCCCGAAACCAAGCTATCGTTGAAAGCGATCACGCAGTTCCTGGAACACTTTCTGCCGCCACGGAACATCCCTGCGCTACGCGGAGACGCCGTTTTGATCGACGGCAAGCTCGCTCTGACTCTGTTTGTGTCCACGACGGGAACACCCACGAAGCCGAATACCTGGACCGAGAGCAGTGAACTTTCGTCCGTAGCCACGCTGATCAATAGAGGGGCTATGGCGATGTTGGAGATCGTTGACCCAATAGCTGCGGCTATGCACCACTATTACTACGATGTGGACGCCGAGTCAGGAATGACCACCGCGCTTCGTATTTTGGAGGGAGAGTCCCACTCGGCGTCTCCTTCGCACGCCCGAGATGCACTCGTCGTCTGGGGCGGGATTTGCGTCGACCGCCATCTGTTTTCGGACGCGTACAGCAAATTCGAGGAAGCCGCGCGCATCGCAGGAAGGGATGAAACGATTTTGTTGGCGGAGGCGGCTGCGTACCGTGAACTGGGGAGCGATACCCGTTTTCTCACGTCCGTTCAACAAGCGCTGCAAGTGCGCACCACGCCTGCAACCCTCGTCACGGCCGGCGACTCATTGGCCGGGCTAAGCGACAGTCGGGCCATTGCATACTACCGCGCTGCTCTGCGTAAAGATCCAAAGTATTGGCCGGCCTATCTGGGGCTCAGCGTGGCCGCGCAAAACGAAGAGGACTGGCCGGCGGCAGTTTCATTCGCGCACTTCGCCATCGTAAACACCGCCAGTCCGGAGGAACAAAGCGCCGGATTGGTCCAACTGGGCAACATCGCGCTGCAGCGAGGCCGGCTTGCGGACGCGATCCGCCAGTATCAGAACGCTGCAAAACTGAATGGTGGCTCCGTGGACGAGTACGAGGGCATCGCGCGAGCAAGTTATCTGCTGGGCGACGACCGAACGGCGGAAAGTTCGTTTCGCACAGCGGTGGGCCTCACCAGCCATAAGCCGTCTGTGCTCAAAGACTGGGGCGATATGCTCCTCATCTGGAAAGCCGATTCCGTCGCGGCTGAACGAAAATTCAAAGAGGCGATCGCCTCTGACTCAGGGCGCAATTTCGCTTTTGCGCATGGGGCCCTTGGGATCTTGTACTACGAGGAAGGCAAGGAGGCGGAAGCTGAGGAGCAGTTCGAAATCGCGGTTTCGATCAGCTTCTATCCGGCCCGCCTGGAAAGCGATTGGGGTGACATCCTCGCCGGAGAGGGACGCTTCGATGCGGCGGAGGCCCACTACGATCGCGCAACCTCATTGGATCCCCGGTTGTGTGATGCCCGTCTGGCCAAGGCGCGGCTCCGGCTCAGGCGGGCCCTCGACCAGCATCGGCCGGATGACGGAGACACTCTGTATCTGGACGCTTTCCGTTGGTGCGCATATCCCGGAACCGTGCTGACAGAATGGTCCAACGCGATCAACGAAGCAGGGTATCTCCCTTCGCAGAAAGCCTTACGGGCAAACTCGGAGATGCTTTCCTGGGATCCCGGCTCGAACATGGCAATCATCCGGCTCGCTCTGGTTCGAGGCAACGACCGGGAAATCGCCGCCGGAATTTCGAAAGTGCCTTACCCCGCGGGCCTGCTTGCCCTATGGGGACAGGAGGCGGTATGGTCCGGAGAAGGTGAGGAAGCGCGCAAGCGCCTGTCGGCCAGTGCGTCTCTTCAGAGCGAAGACACTCGCACGAAGAGCCTGCAAATGGCGATTCGCGTGCAGCGGAACGAGGTCTCCCGTGACACGTTGGACAGCGCACTTTCCGAAATTCTTGATGGCAGCGCGGAGGCATCGCTCGGCGACGCCCTCTCACGCAAGAAGTGGGACGAAGAGGCCGAGAAGGTGTACAGGAACTGCTACCGAATCGTACCGGGTGACGCGTACACCAACCTGAGCCTCGGCATCGTTCTTTCGAACCGCGGCAAGTTCGACCTCGCACTCCGACATCTACGATCGGCAGCAGAGGCATATCTGCGAAGCGGCACCATTTCCAACGCGGCCGGGGAGACGTATGGCGCGTTGCTGAGCGATCGGTTCAAAGGTCGACTGAGCCCATTCCAAAAAAGGGCCTACGAAGCCGAACTGGCGAGAATCAGGAATTGGATTCCGGAACCGCCTCCCGGTTCGAGCGGCCGCTGACGCAACGTGCAGAAGCATGCGGTTCGCCGGAGGCAACCGCTGAGAATATAGGGGCAGGCGCCCACCGCTGCACACGGTCGAACACCGAGGGTCCACTCGCGCGAGAGACCGCGAGAATCGCATGAAAGTATTGCTGTGGCGCCGTGCGCCGAGACCGCGCGAGAGCCTCTTCGTCGGTGGATTTCGACACCCGCGATTCCCCCTACTTGCCCCTCACCAACCCTAGCGCGCGGATGCGCGTGTGCAAATTGGTGCGCTCCATGCCGAGCGCGCGGGCGGCCCCGCTGACCCCATTGCTGATCGGGAGCAAGTGGGTTGCACTTCGCTTTCACCCGCGCGGCTATGCCGGAGCCGCTTTTTCCTTCCGGTCACCACCTGTTCCAACGAAGCGATTACTTCGTCAATGAGCTGGCGTTCCGGCCGGAGCTCGCACAGGCACCGATCCTCGGGAACACCCGCGAGCGGCCCCTGGCGAAAGACGCATTACGCCACACCTTCCTCACGCGCGCACAACGAGCTACAATCCTGACCGTGATGCCGAGATCCCATTCTCTTAAACAGACTGCTACGAGGGCCGTCAGCGCTGGCCTCGTATTTCTGGTCTTTGCAGAAGCCACGCTGGTGGCCGGTATCGGGAGCAAGACGACAATGTACGTGGGCGGCACCGTCGCGTCCCTTCAACCGGCGACCGAGGGGACGTCGTCTACGGCGGACGAGAACGTTTTTGTCTTCACCTACAAGGGCGGGAAACTCCAAATCCATTACGATCGAATCAACGTGCTCGAATATGGGCAAAAAGCGGGGAGGCGCTTGGGGCTGGCAATTGCTGTTTCGCCGATCGCTTTGTTCTCCAAAAAGCGGAAACATTTCCTCACCATCAATTACAAGGATGAAACCGACAGACAGCAGGCGGCTGTTTTCGAACTTGGCAAGGACGTTGTCCGGGTCACGCTCGCGACTCTCGAAGCGCGTACTGGGAACAAAATCGAGTATCAGGACGAAGAGGCGCGCAAGAGCGGCCGTGGGAACTAGGAGCGAGTTATGCTGTGCAAGGCTTCCGTGTTGTTAGTGGCCGTGCTCATCTCCGCAATCGCCCAGCAGACGGGTCCCGCGAGCGTCGGCGTGCCGGCAATCGATGCCGATCTCGTGCAGAAGCTCCTCAACGCCAAACGCATTTTCGTAGAGAGTTTTGGGGACGATCCCGTTAACAAATCGCTCGCCGCCATGGTGCTGGACAGCGTGCGTACGACCAAGCGATTTATCATCACGGAAAATCACGAAAGGGCGGATCTGATTCTGAAAGGGATCGCGTTGGAGAAGACGACGGAGGAATATCATGCGCTTGGCTCCGCGACATCGGTGGCGGGTGCTTCCGGTCATCACAGCGCCCAACTCAGCGGTTCACCACGGCATGTCTCAGGGTCAAGCCACGGCGGTTTTGTCTCGGGTGCGGCCGGCCATCGATGACTCGCAGGCCTCGACAGAGACGACTGAGACCGCCAGAGCGGCGGTTTGACTGGTAACACCTGACGGCGACGTGGTCTGGTCAACGACGCAAGAAAGTCGCGGCGGCAAATACAAGGGAGCGACCGCCGATGTTGCGGAGAAAATCGTTAAGGAGCTAACGCGGGAGTTGGACCGCTTGGCCAAGCAGAAGAGTGAAGCGAAATAGCTGTGGCGAAATTGTTCGGAAACACACCGATCTGACCTGCAACCGCCGCCTACTTCCCTCTCACCAGCCCCAACGCCCGAATCCGCTTATGCAGGTTCGTGCGTTCCATGCCGAGCGCGCGGGCGGCCCCGCTGACGTTCCAACCGGATTCTTCTAAGGCGCGGAGGATGTGCTCGCGCTCCGCCGATTCCCTGGCCTCCTGGATCGTCGATTTCGGGCCGGCTTCGCGCTGTACGCGGATCTCTACCGGAATCGAATCGCGCGTCAGCCGGTCGCTGAGCGAGAGGATTGCCATGCGCTCGATGACGTTGCGCAGCTCGCGCGCATTGCCCGGCCAGCCGTAACTCTCGAGCAACGGGAATACCTCGGGTTCGAATGTCTTCGGCCTGAAGTTATTTCGCGCGCAGAAGTCTTCGAGGAAATATTCGGCCAGCGGGCGGATGTCCTGCGGGCGCTCGCGCAGAGCCGGGACGCGAATCGGCACCACGCTGAGGCGGTAATACAGGTCTTCGCGGAATTTGTCCTGCGCCACCATCGCGCCTAAATCGCGGTTGGTCGCGGAGATGACGCGCACGCTTACCCGAATAATCTGCTCGCCGCCGACGCGGTGAAACTCGCCCTCCTGTAATACGCGCAGGAGCTTGGCTTGCGATGCCCCGTGCAGATCGCCGACCTCATCCAGGAAGATGGTGCCGCAGTCGGCGAGCTCGAACTTGCCCCGGCGCATGCCCGTCGCGCCGGTAAACGAGCCCTTCTCGTGGCCGAACAGCTCGGTCTCCAGAAGCTCGGTCGGAATCGCGGCGCAATTCACTTTGACGAACGGCCCGGAAGCGAACGGGCTTCCGTTGTGGATATGCGCGGCGAGCAGCTCCTTTCCGGTTCCCGATTCGCCGATCAGCAGCACGCGGGCGTCCGAACGCGCTGCCAGCGTGGCCTGTTCCACGGCGCGCTGCCACGCCTGGCTCTCCCCGATCATTCGCGGGCAGCCGCCGACCAGCTCGCGCAGGCGTTCGTTCTCTTTGCGCAGCGTCGATTGCTCGAGCGCGTTCTTCAGCGCCACCAGCACGCGGTCGCGGCTGAGCGGCTTCTCGAGGAAATCAAACGCGCCGGCGCGCGTGGCCTCCACCGCGTCGGCGATGGTGCCGTGGCCGGAAATCATGATGGCGGGAGAGGCCGCTCCGTTCTGCCGGATGTTGCGCAGCAGGTCAATGCCGCT
>CAYMHP010000189.1:11110-12235 GCA_964390225.1 uncultured Solibacteraceae bacterium | reverse complement strand
CTTGCGAGGAAAGTAAGGAGCACCAGCCGTCTTGCCGCCGGTGAAATCTTCGAACCAAGGACGCTGTCGACAAAGATCGCGGCGCTACCCGCGGGCTTAGTTCCCGTCCCCTTCCTGATCGCCGCCGAAATTGGCTAATCCGCCGAGCGCGGGATCGCTGATGCTATCCCTGCCGGTTTCCACGTGGCCGGCGAATTCATACCGGACGCTCGGGTCCGACGCGACCGTGATCACGAAGTCGTACCAACCGAACAGGGGCATCAGCGAGAAGTACCTCGAATCGGAACGGCCCGCGTTCACCGTGAGATTCACCTTCTTGCCGGTGTATCGATCCACAATCGTGACGTTGGCCGTCTGCGAGGATGGGTTCGCAATCTGCAGCGCGATCCCGTTGTCGCCGGTGTTGTAGAAGGCGCGCACGTCCAATTGCGCATTCTGTAGCCCGGAGACGCTCCCCGTAAATTCCCGGAAAAATCCGTTCGGGCCGTAAACGGAGAGGTCGCAATTCCCGAGGCCGAGCGAAGTCAGAGGCCAGGTGTCGCTGAGCGATTTGCCGGGCTCCACCGTGTACGTGCGCGGCGCATGCAGGGCGCTGGCCGAGCGCACCTGGAAGACCGCGGTTGCCGCTCCGGTATTCTCGAAGACAATCAGGAACGAGCCATTGGGCTGAAGTAGTCCGTGCGCGTTCAGCGTGTACGGCAGGGCGCGCGCGGGCCGGACGCCGGGCTCCTGGTTCGGCAGCGCCTGGTTCGCGGGGGGAACCACGGTGTAGCTCGGGTAGGTCACCAGGTTCGTCGGCTTGAAGCTGCTGGTATCGGGGAGCTGGACCTCCTCAAACTCGTTCGGGTTCACGAAATCGAATGCGCTCGTGAGATCGCCGGCCACGGCGCGGCGCCAAGGGGTGATGTTGGTTTCCAGCGGCGTATTGAAGCGCTTCTCGATGAAGCGGATGAGCGAAGTGTGATCGAACACCTGGGAGTTCACGTAACCGCCCCTGCTCCACGGCGAAATAACGATCAGGGGGACGCGCACGCCCAGACCGTACGGCCCCGCCGGATGGCTGCCGTCGCCGGGGAAGATCTCGTTAACAGTCGAGACAGTCGATAAGCCATTGGCGCCGGATTG
>CAYMHP010000189.1:0-11100 GCA_964390225.1 uncultured Solibacteraceae bacterium | reverse complement strand
CGCCGTTCTCGTCGTAATTGACGAACAGCACCGTCTTGCTGAAAACGTCCGGATTTGATACCAGCACATTCAGGAACTGCGAAATGTACCAGGCGCCCAGGTTGGACGTCCAATTGGGGTGTTCCGTGTATGCTTCCGGCGCCACGATGTAGGACACTTGCGGCAGCTTTCCGCTTTGAACGTCCGCGCGGAAAATATCGACCAGGTGGTCCGGATTCCGATTCAGGGCCTTAATATCGGTCCCCGTCTTCGCGCGGTCAGCAAGCGGATTGCCCGGCTGCGCGTTCTGGTATTGACGGAAATACAGCAGCGAGTTGTCCCCGTAATTGCCGATGTACGGGTCGCCGGTCCAGCCCCAATAGCCGGCAGCCGTTAGACCGTCGCCAATATCCTGGTACACCTTCCACGAAACGCCTGCCTGGTCTAACAACTCGGGGTACGTCGACCAATCGTAGCCGGCCTCCGCGTTGGTGATCACCGGGCCGCCGCCCGTGCCATTGTTGCCCACCCAACCGGTCCACATGTGATAACGATTCGGATCCGTCGGCCCGAGCAGCGAACAGTAGTAGCCGTCACAGAGCGTGAACGCATCGGCCAGAGCAAAGTGGTAGGGGAGGTCCCGACGAGTGTAATACACCATCGTCTCGACACCCTTGCTCGGGATCCACTGATCGTACTGGCCGTTATCCCAGGCCGCGTGGCTGTCATTCCAGCCGTGCGGGACATCGGCAAGATAGGTCGCGCCTAAGTTGGCCACCGGCGGACGGAACGGCAGCACCTCGCCCGCGCCATTCGGTTGATGCCAGACGGTCTTGCCCGAGAGGAGTTTCACGGCTCGGGGATCGCCGAATCCGCGTACGCCTCTCATCGTTCCGAAGTAATGATCGAAGGCTCGGTTCTCCTGCATCAGAATCACGATATGCTCGACATCCTGAATGCTGCGCGTCCGGTTGTTGGCAGGAATCGCGAGTGCGCGGCGGATCGACAGCGGCAGCGATGCCGCGGCGAGCGCTCCAGAACCCATCGTTTTCAGAAATCCACGGCGTCCAAGTTTGCTCATCGTAGAGCCTCTCTTTATTGGGTATTTTTGAAACGGCTGGCGAATGAGAAAGGTAGCAAGCGTGTGTGTCGACGCCGTGAACGACAACTAAATATTTGGTGACAGTAGAAACACCGCCGCGAGGCCGCCTACATTATCAGCGTGTGTCGTCAGAGCGCGGCTCGCGGTGTGAGAAATCGCCCAGCCAGGAATTCAACAGACACTTGCAAGCAGCGCAATGGGCCACAAGCTCAGACACGCCACTGCCAAATGAATAATCCCGCGCTGGATGGCGATGGTCGTCGCCTGCGTGCGGTCCTGCGCTCCTAATTTCCCAAAGATGCTCTTTACGTGATTCTTGGCAGTGTCTTCCGCGATGTGCAGCTCGTAGGCGATCTGCTTGTTTCCCAATCCGCGCGCCACCAGCTTCAGCACTTCCACCTCGCGCGGGCTCAGATTTGGCCGTTGCCGTTGGGCAGCGAGCTTGGCGGCCAATTTCTGCGGCAGAAATGTCTTTCCGGCATGCACGGCGTGAATCGCCTTCACCAGTTCGTCTCGCAGGACGTCCTTGGTAAGAAAGGCCTGCACGCCCGCCTCCAGGGCCCGGCGAATGTCTTCGTCTCCTTCATAGGAGGTGAGCGCGATGAGGCGCGCGTTGGGGAACTCGGCGCGGATTACCGCCGCGGCGTCGAGGCCCGACATCTTCGGCATCCGTATGTCCAACAGCGTGACGTCCGGCTGGTGTTTGCGGAATAAAGTGACCGCTTGTTGGCCATCTACGGCCTCCGCCACCACCGTCATGTCGGGCTGCATGTTGATGACCCCGGTCACGCCGACGCGCGCAATCAAATGGTCTTCCGCGACCAGGATACGAATCGGCTGGCTCATGGCAGGGGCACTGTCACATCCAAACGCGTGCCCTCGCCCGGACGGCTATCGAGAGACAACTCGCCGCCGAGCCGCTGGGCGCGCTCGCGCATTCCGATAATTCCAAAGTGCCCGTTCGTGGTGGTAAACACGCCATTGGGCTCGAACCCGAGGCCGTTGTCCACCACATGCAGCTTCAGCCTTTTTTCGTCGACATGCAGGTTCAGGTCCACCCGGTCGGCGCCGGAATGCTTGAGCGCGTTGTTTACGGCCTCCTGCGCGATTCGGAGTACCTGGTGCGCTACATCCTCCGGAAGATTCGCCGATTCGCCGCTGACTTGCACGTCGACGTTGACGCCCGAATTCGCCGTCCACAGGCCCACGCCTGATTTCAAAGCCGTGGCCAGGTCTTGTTCGTCCAGTGCCGCCGCTCGCAAGTCCATCACCGCGCGCCGGGCCTCGGTCAGGCTATGCTGCGCCATGCGCCGTGCCAGTTCCAGCGACGAGCGCGCCGGCAGCGCATCTTTCGGCATGCGCATCTCCACTACGTCCAGTTGCGAAGCGATTCCGACAAACGCCTGCGTCAGCGTGTCGTGGATTTCGCGCGCCAGGCGGGCCCGCTCTTGCAGTACGGCTGCGAATCCCGAGCGCACTTGCCGCATGCGCAGCCGGTAAACCAGCCAGCCCATCGCGGCCAGCATGAGCGCCAGCAGCAGCCGAAACCAGGCGGTTTGATACAGGTGCGGGAGGACATCGAACTCATAGGAACTCTCGCTGGGTGCCGCGCCTGGTAATGCCGCATGCACGAAGAAGCGGTAGTGGCCCGGTCTCAGGTTGTCGTACGTCACGCCGCGCCTGCGGCCCGCTTCGATCCAGTCTGGGTCCAGCCCTTCGAGCTTGTAGGCATACTGGACCCGATCCGGCGCGCTCAAGTGAATCGCCGTATAACGGACCTGCAACCGCCCGCTTCCTGCCGGCAGCCGCGGCGACTGCGTCCAGTCCTGCTCCTTGCCATCACTGATCATCTCCAGCAGATGAACCGGAGGGGCGAGCGTGACGCGTTTGCGCGCGCTGGGTTCGTAAACGGCCACCCCGCGGCTAGTCACAAACCACAGGCTGCCGTCATTGTGGCGATCGCCGCCGCCGCTGATATTAGACGAACCCTGGGCTCCGCGCAAGCCGTCCGCGGCTCCGTAGTTCACTGGGTGAAGCGCGGTGATCCGGTGATCCGCGAACTCGCTTAGCTCTTCTTTCGAGATCTGGCAGATCCCCCGCGTCGTGCTCAGCCACAGCGAGTGGCCGTCATCCAGAATGTTCGATATGTTGTCGCTCGGCAGGCCGTCTTTCGCCGTGTATCTCACGAAGCGTCCGTGGCGCAGCGCGTTTAGACCTCCGCCAAACGTGCCGATCCACAGTGTGCCTTCGCCGTCCTGATGTAACGCGTGCACCTGATTGCTGCCAAGCCCGTCGGCCACCGTAAACAGCCGTTTCTCATTTGCGGTGATCCGCCAGAGCCCGATTCGAAAGCTGCCGGCCCACATCGCGCCGCCGCTCCCCTCCGCCAGTGTGAAGACCGAGGCATCCGCCTCCGTTCCGGGACCGAGCACGGTGCGGTACCGGTCTCCTTCCAGTACCCCCAGGCCGCTGGGAAGCGCCAGCCAAATCCTTCCGGCGGAGTCCGCGGCCACATCGTATACGGACTTGCGGCCTAGCGGGTCCGGTGGCACAAACGGGCGGAAGCGGTCGCCGGAGAGACGCGCGAGCCCATCCCGGCCCGCGACGAGCAGTTCCCCGCCTCGCGTTTCGCGAATCGAGAACACTCCGCCACCAGGCATATTGGCGGTGCGAGGGCCGCCGGCAAACAGAACCAAGCCCCCATCCAAGAAACCGATCCAAGTCCGCCCCTTCGCATCCTGGTGCACCGCGTTCGGTTCGTTACTGGGGAGCCCTTCCGTCTTTCCGTAAATAGTAAAGAGATCATCGTGCATGCGCACGAGCCCATTAGTGGTTCCCAGCCAGAGGTTGCCCTCGCGGTCCTCGAAGATCGAGCGGACGGATGTGCGCTCGTCGTCCGCTTCGACGCCCGTCCGGGTCTGGAAATGCGTTCCTTCGAGCCGGGCGACTCCGCCCGCCGTGCCTACCCAGACGTTCCCGTCGCGGTCCAATTCGAGCGCGCCGTTCAGGCCGAACGATTCCGGCATGCCGTTTCCGGCCTCATACCTGCGAATCGCGCCGTCTGGCGAGCGCGCGATTACGCCTCGCGTACCCAGAATCCAAATGGTTCCACCGTGATCGACGCGTACCGCTAGCGGAAAATCGGCGCCCACAGTGTCCGGACCAACCACGGTTGAGAACCGGCCATTCTCAAATCGCGCCACGGCGCTGTACCCGGCGGCGTAGATGTGATGCCCGTCGTCTTCCGCGACGGCGCGCACACGCTGCATCGGGATGTCCTGGCCCAAGACGAAATTGGTAAATTGCGCGCCATCGAAACGGCTCAGGTTGCCGGCGACCACCATCCACAACCACCCGTTGTGGTCTATCAGGATGGAATCAACGGCGCCGGCGGGCAGGCCATCTTTGTGAGTGTAAGTCTGGAACCGGCCATCGCGATACCGAGTGACGCCCTGGGGTGTGCCTATCCACAAAGAGCCGTCTTTCCCCGCCGCCAGGCTCGTAATCGAATTAGACGGCAATCCACCCTGGTCTTTGCTGAAGATGACAAACTCATAACCATCGAAGCGCGCCAGACCCTCGTCCGTGCCTAACCAGAGGTAACCGTCGGGGGTCTGAGTAATCGTTCGAACGGCGTCTTGCGGGAGTCCATCCTGTTGCGTCCAAACCGTTCTGGAGTATTGCGTCAAAGCTTTGCGTGCGTCTAGAGCGAGCGCGGAAGACAACTCCCCCACGATCAGCAGGAGAACGCAAACGAGGCGCATCGGCGGCTTCCTTAGGTCCACATTATATAGGCTTCTCGCCATTTTCAATCGCCAACTGACCCAACGTTACCTGTCGGGGCTGAGTTCAGCCGCGTCCCGTGACGGTGCGGGCCGGATTGCTAAAATGCCGCGCGAGCGCCGAGTTTTTGCAGGTCGTCATGGCGCCGGCTCGGCTATGACCAAAACTGGTCATTGAACCCCCCTGGACCCTCTGTCATACTTTTCGCCAATTTTCAAGGTCGCGATTTGGGGATACGTCTAGGGGGGACTACTGTGCACACCGCCGCCAAAACTCTGCTCACTCTCTTCGTCTGCTGCAGCCTGGGATTTGGCCAGGCATCCACTGCACAAATCAACGGTACGGTTCGCGACGCCAGCGGGCTGGCCGTCCCCGGAGCTGAAATCAAAGTTACTCAGAGCGCCACGGGCGCGGTTCGCACCGCCGTCAGCGGCCCCGATGGCGGTTACGTGTTAACAAGTCTTCCAATCGGTCCCTACGTGCTTGAGGTGCAGAAGGAGGGTTTCAGCAAGTACGTGCAATCCGGCATCGTCTTGCAGGTCGACAGTAATCCGACCATCGACCCGGCCTTGAAGCTCGGTTCGGTAAATGAACAGATCATGGTCCAGGCCGATGCCGCTTTGGTGGAAACGCGAAGCACGAACGTCGGGCAGGTGGTAGACAATCAGCGCGTTGTCGAGATGCCGTTAAATGGGCGCAACCCGATCGAACTCGTGTTTCTCGCTGGAATGGCGAGCACCGCCGGTGGCGTCGGCGCGTTAAACACGGTCCGCAATTACCCCACCGTAATTGTCTCCGTAGCCGGGGGCCAGGGAAACGGGATGACCTATCTTCTGGATGGAGCCAACTTCCAGGACCCCTACAACAGCGGCAGTCTCCCCTTGCCCTTTCCCGATGCTTTGCAGGAATTCAAAGTAGAGACGAGCGCGCTTCCGGCGCAGTACGGATTCCATGCCGGAGCCGCCGTCAATGCCGTCACCAAGTCCGGGACTAACGAGTTTCACGGCGACTTGTTCGAGTTCCTCCGGAACGGCGATCTGAACGCCCGGGACTTCTTTGCCACGCAGCGCGACACGTTGAAGCGCAATCAATTCGGGGGCACCATCGGCGGACCGATTCGAAAAGACAAGCTCTTCTTCTTCGGCGGCTACCAGCGGACCTCGCAGCGATCCGATCCCTCTCAACTTACGGCGACCATTCCGACGCCCGCGATGGTTGCGGGCGACTTTACCGCAATCACCTCGCCCGATTGCAATAAGGGCCGCCAAATCAACCTGGCATCGGCTTCCGGCTTCGTTGACAATAAGATCTCCCCCGCGCTGCTGAACCAAGTCCCCTTAAATATCCTGAAAACCTTGCCGGTCACCGCCGATCCGTGCGGCAGAACCAGTTTCGGGCTGGTGGCGAATCAGGATGAGGATCTTTACGTCGGCCGCGTGGATTTTCAGCAAAGCTCGAAGAACTCGATTTTCGGGCGGTTCACCGCCGCCAACCTGAACGTGGCGTCAACCTATGATGGCAAGAATCCACTCTCCATCAATACCTTCGGTGTTCACGACCTGGACTATTCGGCTGCCGTCGGAGACACGTATCTCATTGGGTCGAACATAGTCAGCTCCTTCCGCCTCGCCGCGAACCGCACGAATATCGTGAAGCTCAGCGATACGTTCCACTCCTTGCGCGACTTCGGATCGAACATGACCCCCGAGGACGGACCCAACCTCTACATGACGGTTACCGGCGCTTTCGGCATCGGCACCTCGGCCGCCGTTCCCGGCGAGTCGCACAATGGCCCCAATCCGTCCGTCGCTGAGGATATTAGCTGGATTCACGGATCGCACCAGATCGGCTTCGGTGGAAGCTGGTATCGCCAGATGATGAATTACTGGTCCGGGTTGAACGGCATCGGAAACGCTACCTATAACGGCCAGATCACCGGACTGGCTCTGGCCGATTTCATGCTAGGTCAGGCCGTCTCGTACAACCAGGGAAATATCTACGGCTTTTACAATCGCCAGAACTATATTGCCTTGTACGCGCAGGACAACTGGCGGGTCAGCCCCCGTATAACCATCAACTACGGATTACGTTGGGAGCCGTATACTGCCCCTTACAGTAAGTATGGCCAGTTTTCGCATTTCGATACGGGCTTGTTCTCCCAGAACTTCCACAGCAGCATATTCACCAACGCACCGGCTGGGCTGGCATTCCCCGGTGAACCGCAATACGCCTGCGGAAGCGGTCTGAATTGCGCGAGGTGGAGCAAATTCTTCCCGCGCTTGGGGGTCGTATGGGATCCAAAGGGCGACGGACGAATGAGCATTCGCGCGGCTTTTGGCATCTTCGGTGACCGGAACCACATGTTCTACTCGAACTTCATGTCGCAGTATGCCCCGTTCGGAAACAACATTTCCTTGTCGAACGTGAATATCGCGAATCCCTGGGCCAGCTATCCGGGAGGCGACCCGATTCCGCAGATCGCCGCCAGCACCGGCATCGGTCACGTCAGCCATAGCACCAGCTTTCCGCTCTTTAGCACTTACGTGATCCATCAGTTACGGGGTTATCAGCCGCCATATATCAATCAATGGAACCTGAGTGTTCAAAAGCAGATCGGGCAGGACTGGCTGCTCACTGCGAATTACATCGGGAACACTTCCATCCATCTGACGACTTCGAACCTGACGAACCCCGCGGTCTTTCTGGGACTTGGCGCTTGCACCATTAACAACGTAAGTTATCCCATCTGCTCCACCACCGCCAATCAGAACCAGCGCCGCCGGTTGTTCCTGCAGAACCCGTCGCAGGGGCAGTATTATGCCGGGATCGCATACGGAGACGATGGGGGCACAGGCACCTACGATGCGCTCTTTCTTTCCGTTCAGAAGCGGCTGAGCCGCGGCATCAACCTGCTGGCGAACTATACCTGGTCGCACTGTATCAGCGATGTGTTTGACCCGCAGACGAGCGCTGCGGCAGTCCCGTCCATACCGGATAACCGCGAGGCATATCGCGGCAACTGCGCGGGCTCGGATTTGCGCCAGCTTTTCAATCTGAACATGGTCGCGCGCACGCCCAAGTTTTCGGCCCGGGCCCTGCGCATGCTGGCGAGCGATTGGGAAGTCGCGCCCATCTTACAGGTCAAATCGGCGCAATTCTTCACAGTGACGTCCGGCACCGACCGCGCGTTGACGACAGCGGCCGGCCAGACCCCCAACCTGGTACAAGCCAACCCGTACCCGCAGAATCAGAATGTCAACAGCTGGATCAGCTCCTCGGCGTTCGCGCTGCCGGCGCTCGGGACCTACGGGAACCTTGGCCAGTACAATCTGAAGGGCCCGGGCGTTCTGCAGTTGAACATGGGTCTTTCCCGAACGTTTCGTGTGCAGGAGAGAAGGACGGTTCAACTACGCGGCGAGGCTTTCAATCTCTTGAATCATCTGAACCCCAACACCCCTTCGGGATGCACCGTCAACACGGCGTCACTGGCGGCGGCGAATTTCGGCCAAATCACTTGCGACATCAGCGGTAATAATGGTCTGAGCCCAGGCGATTACCGGGTGGTTCAACTGGCGCTGAAATTTGTATTTTAGGCCGCGCGGACGCTCCAAACTTGCGCGACGAATCTTATAAACTTCGCTCATGCCGATCTACGAATACCAATGTCGCGAGTGCGGGCACCGGTTTGAATACCTGGTTCTCAAATCGACGCCCCCTGCGGAGTGCCCTGTATGCGGTAAGCAAGACCTGACGCAATTGGTTTCGCTTTGCGCTATGAGTTCGGAGACGACCCGCGAGGCGAACCTGAGCGCTGCCCGGAAACGAGCCGCGGGCAAGTACAAAGAAAAGCAGCACGAAGATCACAAGCAATTGCACCAGCATTATGACTGAATCCAGCCCTGCCCGTCAGGGCGTGGTCGGGCGGCGTGCCCCGGTTGCAAGTCATTGAATAAGAAATGTGTACTCGCTTCACGCCTCGTTCCGGAAATCCCCCGAACTGGTCATTGCCCGCGGTCGTTTTGAGTGTCATTATTTTCTGGACAAAGGGGCGGGTCGACGGGTGTCTGGGTCCAGGGGAGCGGTTTCCAGGAAGAAATCGATGAACCAAAGAGTTTTCTTCGCCGGCGTCGCGCTATGGGGGTGCGTCATCGCGCAGTTCCCTGCGGCAGCGCAGGTGCGAACGCCAACCGGGATCACGCAACGAGCCGCGGCCACGGGTCAGACACCCACGCCCGCACATCCGGGTGGTCCGGCATCGCAAGCTGCAACTCCCTCGCCGGTGGCCGCGCAACGCGCGCTGCTCGACCGGTACTGTGTCACCTGCCATAACGATAAAGCCAAAACCGCCAATCTCTCCCTGCAGAACCTCGACCTGGGTACAGTTGACGACCACGCCGAGCTCTGGGAAAAAGTTGTCCGCAAACTGCGCGCCGGCCTCATGCCGCCGCCGGGAATACGTCGGCCTCCTCTGCCCGAATACGAGGGCCTGCGGGACTGGCTGGAAGCCGAGATTGACCGGAAAGCCTCCGGCCGCGTCAATCCCGGCTCCGTCGTCCTGCACCGTTTGAACCGTACCGAATATGCCAATGCCGTACGCGATCTGCTGGACCTCGAAGTCGATACCACGACCTTGCTCCCGCCGGACGATTCGGCTAGAGGCTTCGATAACATCGCCGGGTCGCTCACCATCTCTCCCACTTTGCTCGAAGCCTACACGACCGCCGCCGCCCGCGTCGCCCGCATGGCCGTGGGTTACTGGAAAACCCCGACGGAATCGGCGTATATTGCGCCCGGCGACACCTCGCAGAATCACCACATCGAGGGCCTGCCGTTCGGCACGCGCGGCGGCATGCTGGTGCACCACAGCTTCCCCGCCGACGGCGAGTACAAGTTTTCCATTCAGAACTTCGGCATCGGCAAATTCATTCCCGGTGAACAGCTCGAACTGCTGATTGACGGCGAGCGCGTGCATTTGTTCGACTACGTCGGGGTCGGCGTGACTCAGGGAATGCAGGGAGAGAGCGACGGTTCGCTGGACATCACCCTGCCCGTAAAAGCAGGCACGCACAAGGTGGGTGCCACGTTTCTTGCGACCAATTTTCGGCCGAGTCTCGACCTGATCCGCCAGTACGAACGAAAATCGCTCGAAAACAACAGCATCCCCCAGTTACAGTATTACCCCGCCATCGGGCTGCTGCGGATTCAGGGGCCATTCACCCCCGCTCGCCCGGGAGACTCGCGCAGCATGCGGAAGGTCTTCACCTGCCGGCCATCCGACGAGAATCAGGAGGACGCCTGCGCCAAGACGATTCTGACGACGCTTGCCCGGCGCGCCTACCGCCGTCCGGCTTCCCCGGCCGATCTGGAACGGCTGATCACCTTCTTTCACGAGGGAAAGCGCGAAGGCTCCTTCGATGACGGCATCGAACTCGCGCTTCGCCGAATCCTGGCGAGCCCGCAATTCCTCGTGCGCGTCGAAAAAGAGCCTGCGAACGTACCCATCGGCCAGCCCTACCGTATCACGGATCTCGAATTGGCCTCGCGTCTCTCCTTTTTTCTGTGGAGCAGCATCCCCGATGACGAGTTGATCACCCTGGCCGGCCAAGGCAAATTGCACAATCCCGCGGTTCTGGAACAACAGGTGCATCGGATGCTCATCGACCCTCGGTCTCAGGCGCTGGTCGAGAACTTTGCCGATCAACTGCTGTACCTGCGCAATCTGCCCGCCACCTCGCCCGACGGCGTTTACTATCCCAACTGGGACGACGAGTTACGCAAGAGTTTCCGCCGCGAGACCGAGCTGCTGTTTGAAAGCATCATGCGCGAGGACCGTAACATCCTCGAGCTCTTAACGGCCGACTATACATTCCTGAACGAGCGCCTGGCACAGCATTACGGCATTCCGAACATCTACGGGTCGCAGTTCCGCCGCGTGCAACTGGGGCCCGAGCTGGAGTACCGCCGCGGATTGCTGGGGCAGGGAAGCTTCCTTTCCGTTACCTGGGTGCAAAACTTCCGGACCTCGCCGGTGAAGCGCGGCGTGTGGGTGCTGGAGAATATTCTGGGCACTCCTCCTCCCGAACCGCCGCCGAATGTGCCGCCTCTCGAAGACAGCAAGGGCGGCCCGGAAAAAATCCTCACCTTGCGCGAGCAGATGACCATGCACCGCAAGAACGAGCCTTGTGCGAGTTGCCATAAGCTCATGGACCCCATCGGTTTCGCGCTCGAAAACTTCG
>CAYMHP010000188.1:0-12314 GCA_964390225.1 uncultured Solibacteraceae bacterium | reverse complement strand
ATCACCGTGAAGGATATTCAGAAAAAAATGAAATATCCGAACTCGGCCAAGGACCGGCAGGGCCGGCTGCGCGTCGGCGCCGCTATCGGCGCTACCGGCGATTACTTCGAGCGCGCCCAGGAACTGGTGTCGAGGAAAGTCGACGTGCTCGCCATCGATACGGCACACGGTCACAGCACACGCGTCATGGACGCGGTGAAGACCATCAAATGCAAGCTGCCCGAGGTGCAACTCATCGCCGGGAATGTCGCCACCTATGAAGGGGCCCGCGAGCTGATTTCGCTAGGCGTGGACGGAATTAAGGTGGGCATCGGCCCGGGCTCCATCTGCACCACGCGTGTCGTCTCCGGCGCGGGTGTTCCGCAAATTACGGCGATTTCGGAGTGTGCCAGGGCGACCAGGGAAGCAGGCGTGCCACTGATCGCCGATGGCGGCATCAAGTACTCAGGCGATATTACGAAAGCGATCGCCGCCGGCGCCGATTGCGTCATGATTGGCAGTCTGCTGGCGGGAACCGATGAAAGCCCCGGCGAAACGATTCTCTACCAAGGCCGCACTTTCAAGACGTATCGCGGTATGGGCTCAATGGGCGCGATGTCGCAAGGCAGTTCCGAGCGCTATGCGCAGGAAGCCGGTTCCAAACTCGTGCCGGAGGGGATCGAGGGCCGGGTGGCGGCGAAAGGGCCGTTATCCGAACTGGTGTATCAACTCGTCGGCGGTCTCCGTTCCGGAATGGGCTATTGCGGCGCGCGCAGCGTCGGCGAGTTGCAGGAAAAGGCCCGTTTCCTGCGAGTCTCGCCCGCCGGTCTGCGCGAGAGTCACGTTCACGACGTGATTATCACCAAGGAAGCGCCCAACTACCGCGTCGAGTAGCGAGGACTGCGAGTTCTGCCGCGCCACTCATAGCGGGGTTCTGGCTGCGGCAAAGCCTCGTGTAAAGGAACCCCGGCGTCACTGCCGCGGTTGAAAAGAGTGGCGCCTCGCTCTACTTCGTCGCGTATTCCTCGAAATCCTCGAGCACGGCTTTCTCCATCCGCCGTGCCGCCTCCAGCAGCCAGCCCGCTGGTCTCTTTTTCAAATCCGCACGCAGCGTGCGTGGCTTGATGCTGCCGAGGTGGATATTGCCCGTCTCGAAGCCCATCGCATGCAGCAGGAGGAGTCCGTCGTGTTCTTTCGGTAAGGCCGCCAGCTCGATTCGGGAACAGTCAGGAGCCAGGCGGCGCACCAGCCAGCGCCGGCGAACGCCGACGAAAGGATCGCGGCAGCGCACGGAAGAGTCGAGAATCTCCTGATAGTGTATAGGCGCGGTGCCCTTGCCCTCCTCCGCCCAGAGACAAGCCGAAGGAGCGAGCGCCTTGGCTTCGCGCGCCACCGACCCCCCACGCCAATCGCAAAGGACTACGAAGCGCTGCCGTCCGAGGCTGCCCAACCCTGAGACGCGGTGCACGATGCGCCAATGCAGTCCGGATTCCGGCATCATCCCCGCGATTGCTTTCAGTGCTCCCGGCGGAGCGTCTTCCTCAATTTCAGCGAGTCCATGCAGCTTCTGCCAGAACTTCTCCGGCTCGTGCAGGCGCGCTGTGGCCATGATCCGGAGACTGGCGTGATGCTCGGCCAAAATAAAGGGCCGGCCGCCCGCTTCGATGGCGTCGAGATATCCCTTGAGAATGGCGTCAACTCCGGCGGCCGGCTCGCAACTCATCCTGGCCATCAGCGCGCTGGTCCCCAGCCGGATCAGATCGTTGGTGTATGGCAGCGGCCAGACCTCGTCGAAGTCGTTGATGCCCCAGACAAGGCGCCCTTCCGCATCGCGCCAAGTCCCGAAATTCTCCACGTGCAGGTCGCCGACGGCGAGGACCTTCGGCGCGCGCCCCGCTTCGCCACAGGTGGCGCGCCAGACTTGCGCCCACCGGTAATAGGTGGCGCGCAGGAAGGGAAATGCCGCGGAGCGCATATGCTCGTGCTTCAACGCCAGATCTTCCGTGATAATCCGTAAGCGTTTGCCGAGCCAGGCCTCATACTGCGTGGTAGCTTTAGCGATAGTCATAGCACCGGTTGGATCGCACGACCGTGGCTAAGGAGGTATGCCACAGCTCTATTTGCGTAAGGAAGCGGCTCATCCGTTAGCGCCGGCCAGCATGTAAGGCGTCGAGGCTCGCGGCACGCGAGAAGCTCTTTCCGATTTCACGGTAGCAGACGCAGGCCTCGTGGGGAATCTAAATGGATGTAAAGGACGTGAAATCAGTTGCGGGATTTATCTGAAACGGCGTGATCGAACTTCGCGCGTCAAGTATCTTTTGCTCGGCGCCCTGGCCGGCCGCCCACAAACGGCGGCCGTACTGCTTAATTAGCTTTGCAGTTGGTCGCGGTATGGAGTTCCTCCAGGCGTTCGAGAAACACGGTCGTCCACTCGTCGAGCGCGGCATCGTCCACATTTTGCGCGCCGCTGGCACGCAGCCGGTGAAGTTGCTCCTGGTCCATCATATTGAATCGCGCCACCCGGAAGATCGATTTGACCGTGTCGCGGTCCAAACGTGCTGCACGCTGGACAATCAGATCCTGCGCTTTCTTTAACACTCGTTTATCCCCAAGCAGTGTCGCGCGCAGTTCGCAATCTGCGGGGTTGACGAAGACGGTCTGCGCCTTCCACGCGCTGAAACTGCCTCTCGGGTTAGTGCCGAACAGATCCAGTGCGCTTCGCTTTTTGCCGAACGTAGAGCCAAGGTCATGAACAAAGATTACAGGCTTAACGCATACTTTTGGATGCCCGGCTCCTGGCGTGTCCCACTCGGCGCAGTCAATCCGATTCTGTTGCGGAAGGGCGTTGTAATAGTGGATCAGTCCAAGGGCCAGCCGGTAGGCGTCGTATCCCACTCTCTGCTGCTCGCTCCATTCTCCATCCGAATAGAATTTCGCCGCGTCACTCCACGACCACGTCTCATCGTTTTCAGGATTAATCTCGTCCCAGGGCAGTTCGCGTTCGGCGCTTACCACCTTGAAAACAACGGGGGCGTCCTTGAGCGACGCCTTGTTGTCGGCAAGCTTGCTCCCAAAAGGATCGTCAGTGCAGCCGATGCAACTAGCGGATCCGGCGGGGTAACCGTGGTCCGTAGGAAAACCCAAAACCCACATGATCCGCGTGGCCGCTACGGTGGTGAAGACCTCGTTGAATCGCGGATTGTGCCCGGGGTATGGCGGCTTCAGATACTTGATCTTGAAGTGGTCGGCCTTGATCTCATGCTCGTTCTTGATGTCGTCACGCGGGTACAGCGACGCCTTCTTTTCTCCGCTTTTGTCCTTGTCGATAACAACCTTGACGTCATCGACATGGATCGTCTCTCCCTTCTCGGTGTAGAAACCCCCGTCCGCGGTCATGTGCCAGCATTGGAACTTCATACTGTCGCCCGGGACCTTCGCGAAAGCGTAGTGCGGGCGGAAATAGCAGGAGATGACTTCGTCGGCGGTGAAATAGTCACGGCGGCTCTTTTCAGGCTCCGCGGGATCGAAGTCGGGACCATTCAGTAGCTGACCCGCCGTGACCGTGGGCTGATCCAGCAGGATCGTGCCGGCGCGCACACAAGGCAGTTTCTGCGCGAGGGTCATATTCTCCGGAACTTCGCAGCCTCGGGTCTGCGCGGAACCCAGCAGCGAGGCCGTAAAAACAAGAACAGCAGCTCTGGTCAACAAAGCGGACCTCCTTCGTTTTCGGCAGAGACGCCCAGGTGGCGCCCTTTTTCAGTAAAGCTTGGAGGAGCAGAAATTCGGCACGCTCGCTAGAGCCGCCGGATTATCGATGACGGTGAGGTCGGCCGGCTTTTCCTTCCACTCGCAACGGCCACTCGCGACTTCTTCGCGCTTCTTCTTGAAGGCCTCGACCCACTGCCGCACGACGGAAGCATCATCGACGCCCGTTTTGAACGAGCCATCGTGGTTGTGATACTTCGGCATGGAGGCAGCGCGAGATGCCTTGAAGAGATCCTCGATCTGACGGTCGGAGAGTTGGCACAGCAAGCCCGCGTCGAGCCGGCGCCCTTCTTCACTGATTTGCGGATTGCTCAAGCCATCATGTGCGGTCAGGCTCTTGCGCAAATTGGCCTGGCACTGCTTTGGCGCGGCATCGGTCCCAACGGTCTTCCACACCTTCTTGCTGGACCATGTCTCGATGTTCATCTTGGCGGAGGTGTTGCTCGTGAACCACCCCCCGCCTCCGAATGTGGCGCCCAGATCCTGGACGAGCATTACGGATTGATCGCACGTGGTTGTGGGGGGCTGGGTTTTCTGATCCACGTCCACGTTGTGGCAAGTCAAGCGCTGCTGGGGTGGTTTATTATCGCTGTGCTGCATAAACGCGCCCAGCAGTTTGAGGCCGTCTCTCTCATACGTTGGGCGGCCGTTAGCCGTATCGAGTTCCTTCCAACTCCAGCCCTCGTCGTCCTTCCCGATCTCCGTCATCTTCTTCCAGTCGAACTTCCGAACGATGGTCGCTGGATCGAACGTGCGCGTGCCGACCGGTCCGGATCCGGACACGGGGTCGGCGGGGCAATTATGGCACTCCACCCGCACCGGGAACCACGAATCCGCGTAATAGCCCAGTGCCCATGCCAACCGCGTAGCAACGATTTCAGCATAGACCTCGTTATCGTCGGCTCCGAACTTTACCTTGACTGGCTCTTCGTCCATATCGGGCGTCAACGTCTGAACCTGGCCATCGAGGCCCTCAACGCGGGTGATCTTGCACTCGAACTTAGGCGTTTTTCCGCCCATCTTGGACCCGGGCGTTGCGAAGTCACAGATGACCTTGTCGTCGAAGTGAAGCTGAAATTGCTTTTTCTTCTGGGCGGGACCTTGCATGATATCGACCTTGGATATGTCCCGCGGCACAAACAAGGAGGCTTTGTGCATCGCCTCCACCCGGTCTTTCGCGGTATAGAAATCCTTCTTGATCTTTGTTTCCTGGGGCGTGCTGGCGGTGTTCTGGGCGGGGAGGCCTTGGCTCAGAGCGCCAGTTAGGACGGAGGCAGCCAGAATGGCTCGGCGACTGCGGATTCGGCCAAGAAACCCAAAAATTGCTAATCTCATCGGATTCTCCTTTCATGGCTCGAAAGAGTGGTGGTAGTATAACATCGCATGTTTACGGGCGACAGCGGTTCCGTGAAGCGGTCTGTTAGAAGCCAGTTACCCGATTGGCCCGGCCCAAGCCCTCTTTGAAAACGGTCCCTGCGGATATTGTGAAGCTGCGGGAGGAAACGTTTCATACGTGAGTTGCACTTAGTACGGACAACCGGAGACATTCCGGCCCCAATGGCGTTCTTAATCCACTTTTGTCATCAGGAGTGATGATGCTCTTCGTTACGTTTCATGGCGGCCACCCCGGCAAACACCCTCTCAGGAACAATATCCGCGCCTACGACAAAAATGGGAAAGAACTCACGCGCGCGGTTCTTGAAGAAGTTAACGGCGTGTCGCTGGACGAACTGCGCAGCATGCGCCGCGTTGGAAAGTTGCTCTATGTGGCGGTCGCCAACAAGCAGCTGAATTCTGTGCTCTGTTATCGCGGATCTGGCACGACCTACCGGTTCATTAGCCGGTTCGTCTCACCAGAGACATGCAGGGCTATTGTGCACCCGTTTGATTTCGCTTTCGATGGCAATGGTTTCTGCTACGTGTCCAGCCAGGACACCAATCTCGTGACGCGGTTGACAGTTTCCGCGGACGGGAAAACCGGAGCGCCCCTGGGATTGGCCCCGGCTCTTTCCGCACAAGGTGCTTTGCTGCCGGGAACTTTTGTCGCATCGAGCGTGGGTAGTCTGTGTAACCTGTCTACAACCCCCGTAAAGGCGCCACTTGGGCTCGAGTACTCCGCGGAGGGGCAGAAGAAGCATTCTGTTCGCGGGGTCCTCTGGATCAACAAAGCGCTTTACGTCGTCGATCAGCCTGCCGGCCGAGTCAAGGTTTACAACCGCGAGGGAGAGCTTCTGGGGCAGAGCAATCAAATCGAGTCACCGGTGCATCTGACGGCGCACAATGATCGCTTGTTCGTCAGCGGTGGAAATGAGGTCTTCTCGGCGAAGCTTTCGCAGCGGGCCGGCAACTTCAGATTGTCGCCGGTCCGGCGTCTGCGGATCAAAAATGGCGGCGGGATGGCATTCTCGAAGAAGGGCAATCTGTATATCGCGAGCCGGACGGAAAACCGGATATTCAAGTTCGATCCCGATTTCCGGCCCATGGATTTTGCCTGTGAGCTTCCGGATAATCCGGAATTTCTGTTGTACGTCTAGAAGCACCGCGACGGCCCACGGAGCTTATCATCGGCTCCCGTCGGGCGATCACCGGCTCTTGCCGCGCGTCGCGCTTATTCGCCCGCGGTTGCGGGCGTGAGCATCCACTTGAGAATGCCGCGCGGTTCCACGCCCAGGCTTTCACAATCCACGCGGACCAGGGCCGCTTTTTTCATATCGACCACCAGCGTCGGGCAGCTCAACAGGAACGCCGTGAGCGCGCTCATCAGCGGCTCATGGCTGGCCAGGAGAATCGCGTTGTCAGTCTTGTGGGCGCGAATGTCGTCCCACGCCTCTCTCGGCCCCGCGTTCGGCAACAGCGCCTTCGTCTCGACCACCTTTCCGCGATATCCCAGCGACGATGCCGCGATCTCGGCGGTCTCGATCGCCCGCCGATAGGGGCTCGACAGGATCAAGTCCGGATCCACATCCGCGTTCTTGGCGCGCTTCAGCACGCGCTGCAGCTTCTGGCGGCCTTCGGACGTAAGCGCCCGATCTGCATCCTTCAGGCCCGGGCGCGCGTTTTCCGCGATCCCGTGCCGCAGCAGGTAAATTTCCATCAGATGTTGGCTTTCTGCAGTGCGGATCTCTGGGTCGGCACGTGGCCCAGCCGCAGACGCGAGATCCGGCGCTGCAATTCGCGAAAGATGCGCTCAATCGGCTGGGTCGCATCGATCACGGTGAAGTTGTAGGGTTCCACCATCGAATCCAGGGCTTTGATGAGCCGCGTTTGATACCGCGTGAAGCTCTCGTACATATCGGGCCCAAAGCGCAAGTCCATACCGCTCTCCCAATAATCGAATGCCCCCCGCCCCATCACCACGCGCGAGACCAGCGTCTCGACGTCGGCGTGCAGATAGTAGACCGCGTGCGGCACCAGGGCAAACCCGGCCACCTGCTCGATCCAGCGCCGCGGCTCGCCTCGCGCAATGGCCCGCGCCATGATCGAAAAGAAGTAGCGGTCGATCAGCACCACGAAGCCGGCACGCAGCGCCGGGATGATTTCGTTTTCCAGGCGGTCGGCGAAATCCGTCGTATAAAACAACGTCATCGTGATCGGGCCCAGCGTATTGCCTTCCTTCGCCATCTGGATGCCTTTGCCGGCTAGCGCCGAGCGCGCCATGCCGCTGTCGATGACGGCATGGCCCTCCTGCTCCAGCCATTGCCGCAGCAGCGCTACCTGCGTGCTGCGGCCCACCGCATCGGGCCCTTCGATCACGATCAGTTTTCCCTGCAGCTCGCCCGTGGTGACACCCGGCAGCGGCTCGTTATAGAACTGCAGGGGTCGTCTTCTGGCCATTGAACTCTCTTCCGGCGGGCAGGTGCAACACCCCGTTTTTTAGGCTGTCGCCGAGTTCGCGGAGAACCACTTGCCGCATCAGGCTTTGCTGGTCCTCGATGGAAAGCGTGGCGTCGATCACATGAAAGTCCATCTCCTCCGCCATGGCCTCATACTCGTCCAGGATGCGTCCCTGAAAAATGCGGAAGCTGTCTTCGACGTCGCGCGCCAGGCCCAGGTCCATCCCCGCTTCGTAATACTTCAACGCGTCCCGCCCTCCCAGAATCCGGCTCAGCGCGACGTCCAGCGGCACCCGGAAATAGAAACGCAGATCGGGGTGCATGGCAAACCGGTAGAGATTACGCACCCAGCGCCGGCTGACGCCGCGCGCCACATCGCGGGCGAACGCCGTGTAAGCGTACCGGTCCGCGCAGACAATCGTGCCCGATTTGACCAGCGGCAGGATATAGCTTTCCATGCGGTCGGCGAAATCCGTCGCGTGGATCAGGCTGAAGGTGGTCGGTGTGAACATCTCCTTCTTTTTGCCGCGGCGGGTTGTCTGCTTCACCAGTGGGGAAGAGTTCCACTCGCTGAAGGCGACCGCGTAGCCCTGCGATCGCAGCCAGTGGCTCAATAGCAGAAGCTGCGTGGATTTGCCCGAGCCGTCGATGCCCTCCACGACGATCAGTTTCCCGCGGTAGCGGTTTGGTACGAAAAGCGGCATAGCGAACGAGCGCCTTCCACATTTTAACCCCCGCCGCCCAGTGCTGCCCGGCGTAACCAGCTTGTAAGAAAAACACTTGCATCTTTCATCCGCCAGCTTCGGCTGCGTCGATTAGCATGAAATTGTGCCGCGTTATGCAGCCATCGACATCGGCAGTAACTCCATCCGGATGGAGGCGGCCGAGGTTCTGCCGGGCCAGCCTACCCGGATTCTGGCTTCCGATCGGGAGGTCACACGCCTCGGGGAAAGCGTCTTTCGAACCGGATCGGTGAGCGAGGAGGCGATTGCCGCGACCTGCGCGGTGCTGGTCCGCATGGCCGACCTCTACCGGAAATTGGACGTGGTGGGCGTGCGGGCGGTCGCGACCAGCGCTATTCGGGATACGCGAAACCAGAAGGCTTTTCTGGAGCGCGTTTCGCTCGCGGCGGGAACTCCGGTGGAGATTATATCCGGACGCGAGGAAGCCCGCCTGATTCATCTGGGTGTCGAGAGCAGCTGGCCGCAGAACGGCAAAAGCACACTGATCATCGACATAGGTGGCGGCAGCGCGGAAATCATTGCCGCCGACCATGGGCAGCTCGAAGAGGCGTTTTCGAAACCGTTGGGCGCCGTCCGGCTGCGCGAAAACTTCCTCAAAGAGGATCCGCCTTCCGAGCGCGAACTACACGCCATGCACGAGTACATCCGGGTGAAGCTGGACAGCGCGGTCCGCCGCCTGTCCAAGCGCCGGTGGGATCGCGCCATCGCGACCTCCGCCACCGCCGCGGCCGTGGCAAGCGCGATCTCGCGTGTCCCGCGCTCGCAGCGTGATGAGATCGACCGGCTGCGCGTTCCCACCACCCAGGTCCGGCTGCTTTATAACAAGCTTTCCGGCCTTGGCTTGAATGGCAGGCGCAAAGTGACGGGCATCGGCCCGAAGCGCGCCGAGATCATCGTGCCGGGTGCGGCCGTGCTGCTCGAATGCTTGCAGCAATTCCACCTGCCCGCCATTTACTACTCCCGCGCGGGAGTGCGGGACGGCATTATCGCCGATCTTGCGGCTCGGAATGTCGGGGCGGAACTGGCGCGTTTAAGCCGCGACCAGCGCCGCGAGGTGGAGACGATGGGCCGGCGCTACGGCGTCGCGCTCGATCACGCCAGGAAGGTCGCAGAGATTTCGAACCTGCTGTTTACGGCTCTGCACCCGCTTCACGCTTTGCCGCCGCAGTCGGGGAAGCTGCTCGAAGCCGCTGCGTACCTGCACGACGTGGGGCATTTCGTTAGCGATATCAGCCATCACAAGCATTCCTGGTACGTGGTGGCGAACTCGGATCTGGCCGGCTTTACTGATCGTGAACGTTTGCTGATCGCCGCACTGTGCCGGTACCACCGAAAGTCGCTTCCCAGCCCCGACCATAGCGCCTACCAGGCGCTCACGGCAGACGAAAGGCGCACGCTACAGCTTCTGATTCCGATTCTGCGCCTCGCCGATAACCTCGACCGCGGCCCCGATCAGCGCGTCCGCGGGGTGGAGTGCCGCCTGCGAGACGGTACCGTTGTGCTGCAGGTTCACGCTCAGGGCGATATCGATCTGCAGCAGTGGGGCGCCGAGCGAGCCGCGGAGGCCTTCCGCCAGATGTACAACCGCTCCGTCGCTGTCGCCAAAGCGCGGGAGTAAGCCAATCGTGAGGAAGTTCACGGCTGTGCTTTGGCCCACGCCGTGCTGAATCGACCGTCGGCGGTATTACGCTATGGCGCAGGCATCGATTCACAACCGTACTCACCCTTTAACCGACTGGTCGGAACAGATCCCGGACGAGCAATGGCAGATCTACCAGGACGTTATCGACCGGGCGCGCGCTCTCGAGATTCCCTTCGCGGTCGGTGGCGCGTTCGCGCTGGCTGTCCACACGGGGTGCTGCCGGAACACGAAGGACCTCGACCTCTACGTCCTTCCCGAACATCGCGATCGGATGATTGCCTGCGTGACGGATTTGGGGCTGACGGACTATTACGAGAAAGTGCCGTACGATCGCTGGTGGATTTATCGCGGCACCAAGGACGGAACTATCGTCGACGTAATTTGGGCCATGGCCAACCATCGCTCCCAAATCGATGACTTGTGGATGTCCGGGCCGGAGGTCGACATCCGGGGCCGCCGCGTGAAGGTCTTGCCCCCCGAAGCCATGCTCTGGGACAAACTGTACATCATGCAGCGCGACCGATGCGACTGGCCCGACGTCATGAATCTTTTGTATTTCACCGGCCGCCAACTCGATTGGGAATACCTGCTGCATCGCATCGCGGAAGACAGCCCGCTGCTGGCCGGGGCGCTTTCCGTATTCCGCTGGTTTTCTCCCGGCGCCGCGCAGGCCCTTCCGCGGTGGATCTGGGATCGCTTGCATCTTCCGCCCATGCCTGCAGCGCCGCTCCCGGAAATGGATCGGCGCCGCGTCTCGCTGCTGGACACGCGGCCCTGGTACGGCCCCGACCGGCAAAAACTCCAGGCCGCTTGAGGAGGAGTTTCGGAAAACAATGCTGATTGGCACGATGAACCATCCAGCCCGCGATGTCCTGGAGGAGATCGAGTGGATGGCGGAGATGGGGCTGGAATTCGTAGATCTCACGCTCGAGCCTCCCGCGGCCGCATCGTGGCGTGTCGACCCGCTGGCGATCCGGCAGGCGCTCGAAAAGCACGACATGAAAGTAGTCGGGCATACTGCCTATTACCTGCCCATGGGGAGCGCCATCGAGGATGTCCGGCGCGCATCGGTATGCGAACTGCGGCGGTGCCTCGAAGCGTTCAGCATCATCGGCGCACGCTGGATGAACCTGCACCCGGACCGGCACGCGCCCATGCACGACCGCCGCTTCTTCATCCAGGAGAACATCCGGACCATTCAGGAACTGCTCCCGGATTCCCGCCGTCTCGGGGTGGGGCTCATGATCGAGAACTTGCCCGGCGATTACAATTCCGCTCCGCAATTGGGAGAACTGCTCGATCCCATTCCCGAGCTGGGTTTGCACCTCGACATTGGGCATGCCAACCTGCAGGTGCCTTACAACACTACCGAGGAGATCCTGATGGCCTATGGTACGCGCCTTAGGCACGTGCATCTGCACGATAACAAGGGCGGCCATGCCGACTTGCACCTGCCGCTTGGGGCGGGGACGGTGGATGTGCGGCGCGCGATCCAAGCCCTACGCCGCTGCGGCTACGACGACACCATCACGCTCGAAGTTTTTACTCCCGACCGCCATTACCTGGCCTACAGCCGCGACGTGCTGCAACAGATGTGGGACGAAGAGGGCTCCTGACGTACCGCCGGCGTTAGCCTCTGCCGAAAAGCCCCGACCTCACGAGCGGGGCTGAACTGCGGGCTGCGTTTGTTCTTTCAGCCCTGGCGGTAACGCCGGGGGGGGGCAGCCACGATTACAGCCGCGTCCCACAACGGCGCGGGTCTATCCGCACGCAAGGCTTTCAGATAAAGTAATTCAGGTCCTGAACTGACAATCCCACAGAACCGTCAGCTGGCCCCGTGCCGCGCTCAGCCTGCCGCCTCTCCGCACTTCTGCTCTCTTGCCGCGCGCGACGCCAGTTCGTCGCAGCGATTGTTGTCCGTGTGCGACGCGTGCCCCTTCGTCCACACCCAGGTGGTCTGATGCCGGTTCACTTCCTCGTCGAGCGCCTTCCAGAGATCCTGATTGATCACTGGCTTCTTCGCCGCGGTCATCCAGCCCTTGCGCTTCCAACCGTGAATCCAGTTGGTGATCCCGTTCTTGAGGTATTCGGAATCGGTGATCACCTCGACCTGGCAGCCCTCCTTCAGCGCCCGTAGCCCTTCGATGGCCGCTCTCAATTCCATGCGGTTGTTGGTGGTGTGCGGCTCGCAGCCGAACATCTCTTTTTTGTGTTCGTTGTAACGGAGGATGCAGGCCCAACCGCCGGGACCCGGATTCCCCAGGCAGGCTCCATCGGTGATGAGCTGAACTTTTTTCACGGAGCAGGTTTCACTACGCGACCGCGGGCTCCGCGGCGCTCACCGCGGGGGCG
>CAYMHP010000187.1:0-12317 GCA_964390225.1 uncultured Solibacteraceae bacterium | reverse complement strand
AGTTCACGAATATCTTCAACCGCGTGCAACTCCCGATTCCGGCCGGCCAGACCTCCCCGATCAACCTCGGCAACTTCTCGACCGCTCCCACTACGTTCACTTCCGGTCCGAACAAAGGCTTGTATAGCGGCGGCTTCGGCACCATCGTTCCAGAGACGGTGGGCGCCGTCAATCCGCGCGCCGGTACGATCGTGGCCCGATTTACGTTCTAGCCGGTCTTCGCATTCAGGGCGCGCGAGATAGCTCTCCCGCGCCCTTTAAGACATCCTGAAACAACTCGGCGCCCAGCGCCGCTTCTGCAGGAATACCCTTCGCTCGAGAACTTTCCACGCCGCACAGGAAGCTCAAGCTACGCTTCGAGCGGATCCTTTGGGGGCAGGCCGGACAGTTCGTAATTTCCCTGAGAAGCCATCGACACCTCCGCACCGCCAAAGCATAATCCAACGCCGCAGGATTTTTTTCGATCCTGTCCCCGCCTCAGCACACAGAATCCCGGAGCGCGCACAGCGCTCCGACTGCCCCCGGATTACGCGGTACATGTGTATAATTCAGTCGAAATTGTCAGTCGAGAACTTTTCATCGGACAGAAAAGCAGATGAGATCGCTGAGCATGTCACTGAGAAATGCAGTCTGGAGTACTCTCATCGTATTTTTGGGCTTTTTGGGCGCACTGCAAGGGCTCGCCATTGAACTGCCTTCGGGTACCACTGTCCAAGTGCGTCTACGGTCGAAGGTCTCCAGTGAAAGCTCCAAACCCGACGATCCTGTGGAAGCCGTTGTAATCGCACCAATGATGGCCGCGGACCAATTCGCCGTCCCGGTCGGGGCCATAGTTCGAGGTTCTGTAAAAGTAGCAGCACAGCCAGGCAAAGCAGATGAACGTGCCCGGCTAACGCTTGCGTTTGGCAAACTTGAATTCGGCGGTCAGAACCTTAAGATAGTGGCTCAAGTTGGCGGCGTTGATAATGCCCGCGAGACTGTCGATCCGCAAGGACAGATTCAAGGCATTTTGGCTTCCGAAACATTGACGGCACGACTCGATAGCGGCATCAAAAAAGTCGCCGAGCGGTACGCTGGCTTCGCAGATATTCTCGAATCGGCCAAGAGCGCGATTCTGAAGCCGGCCGATACTGCCATTACATACGATAGTGGCGTTGAGATGGAGCTGAAGCTGCTTTCGCCGCTGGTGCTGCCGAAATTGGGAGGTGCCGGCCCCGCGCAAGACGTGCAGCCATTTCCCGATCAGGAGGCCGTCGTCGAGTTTGCACGCCAGCAGCCGTTCCAGACCATGGCGGAACGCCCTTCCAAGCCATCGGATGTCACGAACCTGATGTTGATTGGCAGTCAGGATGAAGTGGAGCAGGCATTCACCGCCGCTGGATGGTCCAGCGCGGCAGCACTCGGCCCACAAGCCAAGCTCGAGACTTTCCGAGCACTGGCGGAACAAAGGGGCTACAAAGAAGCTCCCGTCTCCGTGCTCTTGCTTGAGGGTCGTCCGCCAGACCTGGTTTTTGAAAAGCTGAACAATACATTCGCGGCGCGTCACCACTTGCGGGTTTGGCGGCGTCCCGTCAATTTTCTGGATAAGCCGGTCTGGACGATTGCCGCGACCCACGATATCGGAATCGACTTTTCCACAGAGAGCCGGACCTTCATCCATAAAATCGATTCATCAATCGACCGGGAAAGAGCGAAGGTCGTCTTGGATTTGATCTTCGCCGGGAAAGTGCAGTCGATTGCACTCATCGATCGGCCCCAAGTCCCTAAGCACGGACAGAACGCCACTGGCGATTCACTGGAGACTGATGGTGCGATAGCCGTGATGTTGTTGAAATGATCTCTATGAGCGGTGGTCTTGAAGAACGACTTCGTCAAGGAGGAGGTGATAATCACTCCCGGCGAGGACGATCCCGGCAGACGAGCCTTCGAGACGATGAAGCCGGTGGTCGTGACGGTTGACGAGATCGGTTGGCCCGGCGGCGGCGAAGGGTACAGACTCGCAGCGGCGGAAAGCGTGGCCGTGCGGTAGGGAACCTGATGATTGTGCGTTTAACAGAGGGAACCCTCACGGCCGAAAACGTCGACTTCCTCAGCCAGGCTGTGGGCCAAATCGCAATTGCCATCGAAAACGTCCTTGCCTACCGTGAGATCTCGGAACTAAAGGACAAACTCGCCCGTCCGAACGGTTTGCCATGTTGACCGGCCTGGGTCTCTGCTTCGGCAACCTCGGGGCGCTGGTTGCTCAGGTACCGCTGCGGCTCCTGATCGAGCAGTTCGGCTGGCGCGCAGTAGTTATGACGTCGGCGTCAGTCATTCTTGTTGTGGGGCTGCTGGCGTGGGCCCTCGTAAAGAACGATCCGGCAGATCGTGGATTCCGAAGTTTCGCACCGCCGGAGTTGCAGGTACAAAGACACAAGCGCATCGCGTCGCTTGCCCTCGGAGTTCGAAGGATTTTCGCGTACAGGAACACGTGGCTGATTTTCTTCGCGCAAGGCGGCCTAGTCGGCCCCATCATGACCTTCACCGGCGTTTGGGGTGCGCCGTTTTTGAGAGCCCGCTTCGGCCTGCCAACAACCACTGCCGGCCGCGGTCTGCTCCGTAATGATTATTTGCTGGGCGCTGGCCAGTCCGATTTGCGGGCATCTCTCGGACAAAGTGGGCCGCCGTAAGCCGATCTACGTCGGCGGCGCAGTAGTGTCGGCCATCGGGTGGACGGTGATGTATTACCTGAACGGCTTGACTCTGTTAGGGTTATCGCGGTCGCTACAATCGTGAGCCTCGCAACCGGTGCGGTCATTATCGGTTTCGGCCATGCGAAGGAGTCGGTGCCGATCAAATATTCGGGCGCATCACGGGGCTGATCAACTTCGGCAACATGATCGGCCCCATGCTGCTCCAGCCCGGTATCGGTTGGGTGCTGGATCAGCGTTGGGGCGGTCAACTCGTGAATGGCTTGCGCCTTTATGGGGTCGGGGCGTTTCAAACCGGCTTCCTATTGAGCGTGGCCTGGTCTATCCTTGGCGTGTTATTGCTGGCATTTATCCGCGAAACGAACTGCCGTCAGAACGCCTGACCAGCTACGGCAGTGCGAAACTAATAGCGCTGTCCCCGTCCTCTTACCGGGCCATATCTGACGCAATCCGCGGCGCGCCGCTTTGGTTTCCTGCCAGCAGACCATCTACAAGTAATTGCGTTTCGATGATGAATGGCCGATGCCGATTCGCCGGCAGGCGCTGCGTCGGGGTTAACTTGACATGGGGCGACGGCTGCCTTGTACACTCAAAACGGAACGGCATAATCAGGTGGAGCCCGCGGCACCAACTTCGGCGTGCGTCAGTTACAACCTGCGGAGAGCTTCCCGAATCGTCTCCAAGATCTACATCCGGGAAATGCGAGCAGCTCCGGTTCGCGGTCCGCAGTTCAGTCTGATGATGATGATAGCGAGACGGCAGAGCCCGACGATCTCCGAACTGGCGCGTGAAATCGGGGCTGACCGCACGACCATGACCCGCAACCTGGAAAAGCTGCAGAAGCGGGGGTTCATCCAGATCACGCAGGGCAAGAATCTGCGGACCAAGGCAGTGGAGATCGCACCGAAGGGCCGAACAGCGCTGGAACGCTCAATCTCGTATTGGCAGCAGGCGCAGAACAAGGTGCTCGAGACGCTGGGTCAAGAGCGGTGGAACCGGATGCTCAATGACCTGTCGGCACTATCCGCACTGGCCGAGCGCGGCTAGGGCGAGCGGGTCTGAGCGGGTCTAGAGCGCCTTGACAGGGACAATACGTGTAGATACACTGATTGCACTTGAATGCGTCTGTCCGCGGTCTTTATCGATCGTCCGGTCGGCACCGCGCTTCTGGCCGCGGCATTAGGGCTCTCGGGCTGCATCGCGTATCAGTTCCTGCCGGTTGCGGCACTGCCGCAGGTTGACTTCCCGGCGATTTCCGTGTCGGCATCACTGCCGGGAGCGAGCCCGGAAACCATGGCCTCGTCGGTGGCAGCGCCGCTCGAACGGCAATTCGCGCGCATTGCCGGCATTAACGAAATGACATCGGCGAGCTATCTTGGCGCGACGGGTATCACGCTGCAGTTTGACCTAAGCCGCAATATTGACGCCGCGGCCCGCGATGTCCAGGCCGCCATCAACGCCGCGCAGGCGCAACTTCCGGTGACGTTGCCGCAAAAACCGAACTGGCGCAAAGCCAATCCGGCGGACACACCCATTCTGTTTCTGGGCCTGACGTCGGAGACGATGCGAATCTCCGAGGTTTATGACAAGGCGGCGGTCGTGTTTCAGCAGAAATTGTCTCAGGTAGCCGGGGTTGCTCAGGTATCCATTACCGGCGCCTCTCCCCCGGCTGTCCGCATCGATGTCAATCCCACTCTGCTGAACAGTTTCGGAATGGGCTTGGAAGACGTCAGGGGCTTTCTCGGGAGCGCCAACGTGAACCGGCCGAAAGGCGATTTTGCGAAAGGCGGCGGCAACTGGTCGCTCAGCGCGACGGATCAGTTGACGAAGGCCTCCGAGTATCAGCCGCTGGTTGTGGCCTACCGCAGTAGTGGGCCAGTGACGATTTCCGATGTGGCTACCGTAACCGATTCGGTCGAAGACATTCGGCGTGCCGGATTCGCCAATGGCAAGCCAGGAATCATCCTCCTGGTGTACCGGCAACCGAATGCGAATATCGTGGAGACCGCCGACCGGGTCAAAGCTGTGCTCCCGCGATTGCAGGCTTCGATACCGCCGTCGATCCGCGCACAAGTGCTGTTGGATGCCAGCCCCAACATCCGCGCTTCGGTGCAGGATGTGCAGATCACGCTGGTTATTTCGGTGGCGCTAGTGGTGTTGGTCGTCTTCGCGTTCCTGCGCAATGTTCGCACTACGTTCATCCCCAGTGTGGTGGTCCCGTTGAGCCTGATCGGAACGCTGGGCGTGATTCAACTCTGCGGATACAGCCTTGACAACCTGTCGTTGATGGCACTGACTATCGCCACGGGTTTCGTGGTGGACGATGCCATCGTGGTAATCGAGAACATCACCCGCTACATCGAACAGGGAATGACGGCACGACAGGCAGCGCTGAAAGGCGCTCGCGAAATCGGGTTCACGGTTGTATCCATCAGCGTGTCGCTGATCGCGGTATTTATTCCCATCCTGCTAATGAACGGGTACGTCGGCAGAATCTTTCGGGAGTTTGCCGTGACCCTTTCGATTGCGATCGTCATCTCGCTGGCCATCTCTCTCACGCTGACGCCAATGATGTGCGCGCGGCTCATCCGCAACGAGCAAAAGCATGGCGCTTTTCATGCCGCGGGGGAATGGGTATTTAGTCGTGTTCTGGGCCTGTACGGGCGCTCGCTGGGATGGGTGCTGGATCACGAGCCTCTCATTCTGCTAGTGACAGTGGCGACGATTGCCGTGACGGTGCGGCTGTACGTCACGATTCCCAAAGGATTTTTTCCGCAACAGGACACAGGCCGGATCACGGCGCAGCTTCAGGCGGATCAGTCGATCTCATTTCAGGCCATGCGTGAGCGCACAGTTCAGGTGCAAAAGACGCTTCTGCAGGACCCGGCGGTAGAAAACGTGATCACGTTCATGGGCGGGGGCGGAGGCGGCGGCACCGGGGTGGGGGGAGCAGTTAATAACGGTTCGATGTTTATCACGCTCAAACCTCCCGCCGAGCGCAAGGCCACAGCGGACCAGGTGATTGCCAGGCTGCGCCCGCGCGTGGGACGGGTCCCGGGCGTGGGAGTATTCCTTCAATCCATCCAGGCACTGAGAATCGGGACGCGCCTGGTAGGCGCGCAATTTCAATACACGCTGCAAAGCGATACGGTTTCCGATTTGAACCAATGGGCTCCACAACTCTACAGGCGGCTGCGCACCATCCCGCAATTGGTGGACGTCAACACAGATCTGCAGGACAGAGGTTTGGAGACAAGCCTTTTGATCGACCGTGGGACAGCTTCGCGCCTCGGCATCACAGCCGAGGAAATCGACGAAACGCTATACGACGCGTTTGGCCAGCGGCAGGTCTCCACAATTTACAACGCGCTGTATCAGTCGCACGTAGTGATGGAAGCGGATCAGTCCTACTGGCAGAATCCGGACGGCCTCTCGTCGATCTATGTAAAAGGCGCCAGAGGAACGCAGGTGCCGCTTAGCGCGATTGCTCATTACGGCGCCACAATGGCGCCGTTGGCAGTGAATCACCAGGGGCAGATTCCGTCGGCGACGATTTCATTCAACCTGCCGGCCGGAATTGCGTTAAGCGACGCGGTAGGGGCAATCGAAAGAGTGGAGCGGGAAATGGGCTTTCCGTCGAGCATTCACGGCAATTTTGCTGGTACCGCCCAGGCCTTCCAGGAATCGCTGGCCAACGAGCCGGTGCTGATCGCGGGTGCGCTGATTGCCGTGTATATTGTGCTCGGCATACTGTACGAGAGCGTGATTCATCCGCTGACTATCCTGTCGACGTTGCCTTCGGCCGGAGTAGGCGCGCTTGTGGCGCTCCAACTGACGCATAACGAGCTGGATGTGATCTCGCTCATCGGCATCATTTTGTTAATCGGCATCGTCAAGAAGAACGCCATTATGATGATCGACTTTGCGATCGCGGCCGAGCGCGTCGACGGGTTGCCGCCGAGGGTTGCGATCCTCGAGGCTGGTTTGCGGCGCTTCCGGCCGATCGTGATGACGACGGCGGCGGCGATGCTGGGTGGCCTGCCCCTGGCGCTGGGAACCGGCGTGGGATCGGAGTTGCGGCGGCCGCTCGGCATCGCCATTGTTGGCGGGCTCCTGTTCAGTCAGTTGTTGACGCTGTACACAACCCCCGTCGTATACCTGTATCTCGACCGTGTGCGAATGCGTTGTGAGGAATGGAAGCGGCGGGTCCGTTTCAGCGGCCGCAAGGAGGAAGCATACCGATGAGACCCGTGCTGAGGTGGGTTTGGTTACCTCTACTCTGCGGACTGACCCTGGCGGGCTATTACGCGGCGCGCGCCAGCCGTGGCATGGGGGCGCCGAATTCCGGGACGGAGCAGCGGCGCACGACGGCGGCCCGGCCCTCGCCAGTCGGTGTAGCCCCCGCAACTCTGTCGGACTTCGGCGTCTATCTCACTGGGTTGGGAACGGTCACGCCATTCAACACGGTGACCGTGAAGAGCCTGGTCGACGGAGAGCTGATCAAGGTGGCTTTCGAAGAGGGCCAACTGGTACACGAAGGGGACCTGCTGGCCGAGATCGATCCTCGCCCTTTCCAAGTTCAGCTCGAGCAGGCGCAGGGGCAACTGGCGAAGGACGAGGCGCAAGTCGGTCAAGCCGAAGCCAACCTGGTGCGCGACACTGCGCAGCAGAAATTCGCTCAGACGGAAGCCGACCGGTACGCTCGGCTGGTGGCTGCTGGAGTAATCGCCGTCGACCAGGGTGAGCAACTGCGTTCGAACGCCGACGCGCTGGCGGGAACCATGGCCGCCGACCGCGCGGCGATCAACAGCGCGAAGGCGCAGGTAGCGGCCGATCAAGCTGCGATCCACAACGCCCAGCTTCAACTGACCTACTGCAAAATCACCTCACCCATCACGGGCCGGATCGGCCTGCGCCTGGTGGATAAGGGCAACGTCATCCACACCGCCAGCCAGAACGGACTAGCGGTTATCATTCAGGTGCAGCCCATCGCCGTGGTATTTAATATCGCCGAAGACCACCTGCAGGGCGTTTTGAAGAAGGCACGTGCCTGTCCGGATGCTTCGTGCCTCAAACTGCCAGTGGAAGTATGGGACCGCGACCGGACAGCGAAAATCGCCACCGGAACATTGCTGACGATCGACAACCAGATCGATCAAACCAGCGGGACAGTGCGGTTTAAAGCCACGGTTTCCAATGAGGACGGCGCTCTTTTTCCCAACCAGTTCGTGAATGCGCAGCTGCTGGTGGAAACCCACAGGGGAGTCGTCACGGTGCCGTCGACGGCCGTGCAGCACGGGCCTGAATCCACGTTTGTGTATGTCTTGAAACGCGATAATACAGTAGAAACCAGGAAAATCAACGTTCGGGCGAGCGAAGGCGACCGGAGCATGGTGGAGAGCGGGCTCTCGCCGACCGAGGTGGTGATTACCGAAGGGGTGGATCGACTGCAGTCGGGTTCGGCAGTAGTGCCGGTGCGCGAACCGCTTGCGAAGAAGGGCTTATGAGCCCCTCGCGGCCTTTCATCCTTCGCCCGGTGGCCACATCGCTGCTAATGCTCGCGATCCTGCTGGTCGGGGTGATCGCTTACCGCCAGCTACCAGTGTCGGCCCTTCCACAAGTGGATTACCCGACCATTCAAGTGGTGACCTTCTACCCCGGCGCGAGCCCGGACGTGATGGCTTCTTCAGTGACAGCCCCGTTAGAGCGCCAGTTCGGGCAAATTCCGGGATTGAACCAGATGACATCGGTGAGCTCGGGTGGCAGTTCGGCGATTACGCTGCAATTCGAGTTGGCGCTGGACATCGACGTGGCGGAGCAACAGGTCCAGGCGGCGATCAACGCCGCGTCCACTTTTCTTCCACGCGATCTGCCAAACCCGCCGGTCTACAGCAAAATCAACCCCGCCGATGCGCCGATCCTGACACTGGCGCTCAGCTCAAAGTCTATACCGCTGACAAAAATCGAAGACGTAGCGGATACGCGCCTGGCTCAGAAGATCTCGGAGTTGCCGGGAGTGGGCCTGGTGAGCATCAGCGGCGGACAGAAGCCCGCTATCCGGATCCAGGCGAATCCGACCAGCTTGTCCTCATACAAGCTGACGCTGGAAGATCTGCGAGCCGCGGTCGCCGCGGCCACGATCAACCAAGCCAAAGGAAATTTCGACGGGCGCCACCAAAGCTTCACGATCAGCGCCAACGATCAACTGCTCACCAGTGCGGAGTACCGTCCATTAGTCGTTGCGTACCGAAATGGCGCGCCGGTAACGCTTTCGGAAGTGGCAAATGTAACTGAGGATGCAGAGAACGTCAAACAAGCGGCGTGGATGAACCAGGCGCCCGCCGTGATCGTCAACATCCAGCGGCAGCCCGGAGCGAATATTATCGCGGTAGCCGACCGAATAAAGCAGGTGCTGCCGCAACTGCGGGCCTCCCTGCCGGCGGCGATCGACATCGCCATCCTAACCGACCGCACCGTGACGATCCGCGCCTCGGTGGCAGATGTGCAGTTCGAGTTGATGGTCACTATTGCGCTCGTGGTGATGGTAATCTTCCTGTTCCTGCGCACTCTCGCTTCGACGATTATCCCGAGCGTGGCGGTTCCTCTGTCTTTGGTAGGGACATTCGGAGCGATGTACCTGCTGGGATACAGCCTGAACAACCTCACTCTGATGGCGCTCACCATTTACACGGGATTCGTCGTGGACGACGCGATTGTAATGATTGAAAACATCGCACGCTATATTGAAGCCGGGGATTCGCCCCTGCAGGCAGCGCTGAAAGGCTCGGAGCAGATCGGATTCACCATCCTGTCACTGACGCTGTCGCTGATTGCCGTGCTGATACCGCTGTTTTTGATGGGAGACGTGGTGGGGCGCTTGTTTCGAGAGTTCGCCGTTACTTTGAGCGTGGCGATTCTGATTTCGGCGGCGGTTTCGCTCACGCTGACGCCGATGATGTGCGCGCGGCTGCTGCGTTTTAAGCCGGAGCACGAACGGGGCTGGTTTTACCGCACGTCGGAGGGAGGCTTTCAAGCGGTTATCCGGTTCTACAGCCGGACGCTGAGCTGGGTGCTGCGCCATCAGGTTGGGACCGCGATGGTGTCTGTGGGAGTTCTGGCGCTGACGCTGTACCTCTATTACGTCGTGCCCAAGGGGTTTTTCCCAGTCCAGGACACAGGAGTGATTCTGGGCATTTCCGACACACCGGAGACCGCGTCGTTTGCGGAGATGGCGGAGAAACAGCAGGCGTTGGCGGGAGTAATTCTACAGGATCCGGCCGTAGAGAGCCTCTCGTCGTTCATAGGGGTTGACGGGACGAACTCGACCATCAACACCGGGCGCATTCAGATCAATCTGAAACCAATCGAGCAACGGGGGGTCGACGCCAGCGGGATCATTCGCCGGCTGGCGCCGCGGGTGGCTGAGGTTCAAGGCGTGCGCTTCTTTATGCAGCCCGTCCAGGACCTAACGGTGGAGGACCGGGTCAGCCGCACGCAGTTTCAATACAGCCTCGAGGACAGCGACACGCGGGAACTGGCGGAATGGGTTCCAAGGTTCATCGAGAAGCTCCATGGCCGGGCGGAGCTGAGCGACATCGCCACCGATCAGCAGGATCAGGGGTTACGTGCGCACCTGTTGATCGACCGGGAAACGGCGTCGCGCCTCGGCATCACGCCGCAAATGATCGACGACACGCTCTACGACGCGTTCGGCCAACGCCAGATTTCGACGCTTTTCACGCAACTGAACCAGTACCGGGTGGTGTTGGAAGTCGCGCCGGAATTCCAACAAGGGCCGGCGGCGCTCAACGACATCTATCTCCGATCGGCATCGAACGGCGAAGTTCCGCTGAGCGCCGTCACAAGATTCGTCGAAACCACCACGCCACTGACTGTCAATCACCAGGGACAATTTCCCGTGGTCACCATTTCCTTTAATCTCGCTCGATCGGCGTCTCTCGGGGACGCGGTTCAGGCGATCAGGAAGGCCAAAACGGAGCTGAATCCGCCGGCAAGCGTCCAGGGAGAGTTTCAAGGCACGGCCAAAGCCTTCGAAGGCGCTCTGGGCGGGCAGCCCTGGCTAATTGTGGCGGCGGTGGTGACGGTGTACATCGTGCTAGGCGTGCTATACGAGAGTTATATTCATCCGGCGACTATTCTGTCGACGCTTCCCTCCGCGGCGATCGGCGCGCTGCTGGCGTTGATAGCATCTCACGAGGACTTCAGCATCATTGCCCTGGTCGGAATCATTCTTTTGATCGGGATTGTCGAGAAGAATGCGATTATGATCATCGATTTCGCACTCGAAGCGGAGCGCAAGGAGCGGCGGACGGCACGTGACGCAATCTTCCAGGCGAGCCTGCTACGCTTCCGGCCGATTGTCATGACGACGCTGGCGGCGCTGTTGGCCGGCTTACCGCTGGCGCTTGGCACAGGGCCGGGCTCCGAGTTACGCCGGCCGCTGGGCATTGCCATCGTCGGAGGTCTGATCTGCAGCCAGCTTCTGACCTTGTACACGACCCCGGTGACATACCTGATCTTCGACCGTCTGGCGAAGCGAGTGAGCCGCACGAAGGCCGCGGAGAGTGTGGGACAGTCCGTGGCCGCCTCGTGAACTCCAGGCAGCCACGGGCGCGGACTGCGGCGCATTCGGGGAAACGCACGATGCTGAAACGTTCGTGATGGGAAGAAGGTACAGCTGTTTCGCGAATGAAACAATCCGACATTCTTGCGCTTGTTCTTGAAATAAACATGAGCGACCAGCTTGTCCAAACCTCGAGAACGCGGCCGGCGATCGGACGCGAGATGATTCCATGATGTGTTCCGAGGTATATTGTCCGCGAAAGAAAGGGGTGCCTGCTTCGAAATTGCCATGAACGCAAGTGGAGATGACAATCTGGACCGCGGGGCGGCGCAAAACCCACAGGCGGGCTTACAACGGCAAAACGAACGCCTGCAATTGCTCCTGAACCTGACGAGCCGCATCACCTCGAATCTCGACTTGCGCGAAGTGCTGCGCGCGATTTCTGCCAACTTTCGCGAGGTTATGCGCTGCGACGGAGCAGGGATCTGGTTGCCCGGCGAACAAGTGGGCACGTTCAATCTATATGCGTTCGATGCGCCAGGCACCAAGGGCTTCGTCAAGGAGGAGGTGATAATCACTCCCGGCGAGGACGATCCCGGCAGACGAGCCTTCGAGACGATGAAGCCGGTGGTCGTGACGGTTGACGAGATCGGTTGGCCCGGCGGCGGCGAAGGGTACAGACTCGCAGCGGCGGAAAGCGTGGCCGTGCGGTAGGGAACCTGATGATTGTGCGTTTAACAGAGGGAACCCTCACGGCCGAAAACGTCGACTTCCTCAGCCAGGCTGTGGGCCAAATCGCAATTGCCATCGAAAACGTCCTTGCCTACCGTGAGATCTCGGAACTAAAGGACAAACTCGCCCGTCCGAACGGTTTGCCATGTTGACCGGCCTGGGTCTCTGCTTCGGCAACCTCGGGGCGCTGGTTGCTCAGGTACCGCTGCGGCTCCTGATCGAGCAGTTCGGCTGGCGCGCAGTAGTTATGACGTCGGCGTCAGTCATTCTTGTTGTGGGGCTGCTGGCGTGGGCCCTCGTAAAGAACGATC
>CAYMHP010000186.1:0-12355 GCA_964390225.1 uncultured Solibacteraceae bacterium | reverse complement strand
ATTCGCGGCCGTGCTCGTGGCTGAGCGATTGCGCAAACCATGGGTATCCTCGGTGCTCGCGCCATCTTCGTTCTTGTCCGCATACGATCCACCCGTTCCGGCGCCCGCGCCCTGGATGGTCAAAATGCGCGTCTTCGGACCAGGCCTGATGGGACAGCTTTGGAAGCTGGCGCGACGGGAAACGCTCAAGTGGTTGCAGCCCGTCGCTGACCTCCGCCGCAAGCTGGGGCTGCCGCCCGGCGATCACCCGCTGTTCGATGGCGCGCATTCGCCATCGCTCGGGCTCGCGCTATTTTCGCGCCATTTGACCGAGCCGCAGCGCGACTGGCCGGAGCACACGCTCGTCACCGGGTTTCCGTTTTTCGACCGCCACCATGAACAGCAGCAGACGCCTGCCGAACTGAAGAGTTTCCTGGAGGCGGGCCCGGCACCGGTGGTCTTCACACTCGGATCGTCCGCTGTCGGCGCGGCCGGCAGCTTTTACCGCGATAGCTGGAAAGCCATCGAGAGCCTCGGTGCACGTGCCATGTTCTTGACGGGCCCCCATCCGCAGGGCCTGCCCGAAAAAATGGCGGGCGCGCTGGTACTCGAATACGCGCCGCATTCGGAGGTCTTTCCCAAAGCCGCCGCCATCGTGCATCAGGGCGGCATCGGAACTACGGCGCAGGCGATGCGCTCCGGGCGCCCGATGCTGGTGGTCCCGTTCGCGCACGACCAGCCGGATAATGCCGAGCGGGTACGACGATTGGGAGTGGCAGAAGTGTTACCCAGGACGCAGTACTCCGCAAGCGCCGCGGCCAAACACATCCGGCGGCTTCTCAGGGACGCCTCCTACGCGTATGCCGCCGGTGCTTTGGGAGAAAAGGTGCGCGCCGAGAATGGCACGGTCCGGGCGGCAGATGCGCTCGAAACACTTGTGTCTTAAAAGGTATCTATTGACACGGAGCCATCCGCTCTGATATCGTCCCCCCACTAAGGGGGTGCGCTTGAAAACGTTTCTATTGTTGATTGCCGCCGTTGTGTGCAGCAGCAGCCTGTTCGCCCAGGGTCAGCTTTCGCAGATCTCGGGAACGGTTCTCGATTCAACAGGAGCCGCAATACCGGACGCCACTGTGAAAGTGACCAACACGGCCACCGATCTGGTGCGCACCGTCGTCACGGATTCCGCGGGGAACTACGTCATCACCAATCTTCCGGTTGGACCGTATCGCCTGGAGGTGACCAAAGAGGGTTTTGCCAGCTTCGCGCAGACCGGCATCGTGCTGCAGGTCGCCACCAATCCAGTCGTCAACGCCACCCTTAAGATCGGCAGCGTCAGCGAGCAGGTGCAGGTCGAAGCCAACGCCGCGCTGGTGGAATCGCAGGCAACCAGCGTCGGAACGGTAATGGAGAACCAGCGCATTCTGGAACTCCCGCTTAACGGCCGCGTCGCGACCGACCTGATCCAATACACTCCCGGCGTCATTCCCCAGGGCGTCGCCGGCAATGGCGGGTATCCCCATACGCAGCAGTTCGTCATCGCCGGCGGTCAGGCATTTGGCGTGGCCTTTTACCTGGATGGCAGCGTCTACAACAACCCATGGGATCTGGCGAACATGCCGCTGCCCATGCCGGACGCGCTCCAGGAGTTCAAGGTGGAAACCAGCACCATGACGGCCTCCAATGGGATCCACGCCGGCGGCACGATCACGGCGATTACTAAATCGGGCACTAACGATTTCCATGGGGACTTGTTCGAATTTCTCCGCAACGGCGATTTGAACGCGCGCAACTTTTTCGCGCCGGCGCGCGATACGCTCAAGCGAAATCAGTTTGGCGGAACCATTGGCGGCCCGGTGGTCAAGAACAAGCTGTTCTTCTTCTTCGGCTATCAGGACACCATAACCCGTCAGGATCCGCAGGCGAACACCGCCGCCACATTCGTTCCTACAGCCGCTATGATCGCTGGCGATTGGAGCGGGTGTCCGCAGCTTCTGAACTCCCTGCCGGCTACGGTGCGGAGTCTTTTCAATGGCACCCAAATCAGTCCGGCGCTCTACGACCCCGGCACGGTTAAGCTGGCAAAGCTGCTGCCTCCGACAACTGGTCCATGCGGCAATACGTCGTTCGGCCTGACTACCCATGAGAACGAGGGGCAGTATACGGCCCGCGGCGATTTCCAGACGAGCGCGAAGAACACGCTGTTTGGGCGTTACTTCCGGATTCACTACTACCGGCCGCCGTCTTATACCTTCACTCCGAATAACATCCTCACCACCGCCCAAGGCGGCCTGGACGATGCGGACCAGTCCTGGACGGTCGGCGACACGTACCTGGTCACCCCCACGCTCGTCAATTCTCTGCGCGCGAGCGTCAACCGGATCGCGATCCACCGCTTCTCCGCGGATTATGTGGACGCCTGCGATCTCGGCGCTGCCCTGGTCTATTGCGGTTACACGCCTCACCAGAGCGGGTTCACGGTAACCGGTAACTTCAACGTCGGCCCGGGCACCGGAGGGGAGGCGCATGCACACTCCACGCCCATCCAGCTTAACGACGATATCAGTTGGGTCAAGGGCAACCACCAGATCAACTTTGGCGGAGGCGGCCTAGTCTCCAAGATGCTGTTCAACGGCAACGTCTACGCCCAGACGAACTGGACCTTCCCCAACCTTCCGCAGTTCCTGCTAGGCCAGTTCAGCTCGAATTCGCTGTCGTTGCCTAATACGCTGGACCAGCAAAAGTGGTTCGTCAATGCGTACGTGCAGGACACCTGGAAGGTGAGCCCGCGATTTACGCTGAATATCGGCATGCGTTGGGAGCCGTTCCTGGCCCCCTCCGAAGTCCGAGGATACATCTACAACTTCAGCTACGACAAGATGATCAACAACGTGAAGACGCAGCAATTCGTCAATGCCCCTCCGGGCCTCACGTTCCCCGGCGATCCTGGCTTCAATGGCAAAAAAGGCATGCCCGACCACTGGGACACCATTGCCCCTCGCGTTGCCGTGGCCTGGGACCCCAAGGGAAACGGCAAGACCGTGATTCGCGCGTCGTTTGGTATTTCCTATGACTTCGTGGCGGGCGAGATGATGGTGAACTCGGCGGACGCTCCGCCATTTGGAGGCACGTCGATCTGGGCGGGTCAGTTCAGCCATCCGTACGATACCAACCCCGGCGGCAACATCTTCCCGTACACCGTGAATAAGAACGCACCGTTTGTGACGTCCGGAACCTACATCTATCCGACCGACCAGCTCAGAACCACGGCCGTGAACCAGTGGAATCTTGTGCTGCAGCACCAGTTCGGCAACGACTGGTTGGTGAACGTCAGCTATATCGGGAGCGAAAGCTCGCACCTGTGGAGCTCGTTCCAGAACAATCCGGCGGTCTTCATCCCCGGAAACTGCCAGGCCGGCGAGTACGGCCTGACGGCGCCCGGCCCCTGCTCGCCTGCGAATAATTCCAACTCGCGGAACCGGCGGTTGTTCACGATCAATAACCTACCCGGCAACCAGTACTACGGCTACCTGGAACAACTCGACTCCGGTGGGACGGGAAGCTACCACGGCCTGGTTGCGGCGGTGACCAAACGCTTCAGCAGGGGATTCGTGATGAACACCAACTACACCTGGTCGCACTGCATCAGCGACCTGTCGATCGGCGATAGCACCGGTAACGCGGGAGCCGGTATGTTGAAACCCTACGACCGCCGCTACGATCGCAGCAATTGCCAGTCGAATGAAATCGGCGGAACCTTCTCCTCCGACCGCCGGCACATCTTCAATGCCACGGTGGTGTACGAAGTGCCGAGGTTCTCCAGCCGCACTGTGAGCATGTTGGCCTCGGGCTGGAAATTCGCGGAGATCTTCCGGGCTACGTCCGCCTACTGGGTGACGCCGTTCCTGGCTAGCGACGTGTCGCTGACAACTGCGTCCGCCGCCATCCAGCGCCCGGTTCAGGTAGCGGCCGATCCGCTGTGCCACAACCCTGGACCGTCACCGAGCTGCTGGATCAACCCGGCAGCCTTCAAATCGCCGGATCTCGGCACGCTCAGCCCGCTGGGCCGCAACACCATTGCAGGGCCGGCCTCCTGGAACTTCGACACGGCGCTCTCCAGGGAATTCAGCATCCGCGAGCGCGGCAGGTTCGAGATTCGCGCAGAAGCCTTTAACGTCACCAACAGCATGCACCCGGGAATTTCTCCGCCGAGTCTGCAGGCGGGCGCGTCAGGGCTCGGGCTGACTTTCGGAAGTGCGACATTCGGCCAGATCATCAGCGCGCAGGATCCGCGTATCATGCAACTTGCGGCGAAAATCTCGTTCTGAGCGGGTCTGGCTCTTTCGACAGAACTTGTGGGGCAGCTTTTCAAGCTGCCGACCCGCTTTCAGCGGGTCGAGCCGGCTGAAAGCCGGCTGCGGCCAGGAATGACCGCCCCACGATCAATGCAATTTCTGGCCTCGATAAGAGTTATACCCGTGCTGCGGATTCAAATCACCAAACGCCCGGACGGCGCCGGCGTGCTACGCTGCACGCGCGCCGATGGCTCGGTCACCTGGCAAAAGGAAGAGCGCCACGCCGCGTTTTTCGCGTTGCACGATTTGACGCACTTTGCCGTGGAAACCACGCTCGGATTCCGCCAGGGCTTTTTCGGACTGGTCGCCGCAGGGTGGGATATCGAAGAGACCAGCGGCAAAGGGAAACGCGGCCGGCTCCCGGACGAGGCAATTGAGGTCGAGCAACTCGTCGGAATGCTCGACCGGGAACGCGGCGCGGGCGCGCTCTGGACAGCCGAAGAATTTAACGAGGCGATGCGCACCGCCACGGCGGGGAAAGCGGCCCGCCCGGTCTCCACGGACGAGTTGATCCGGCTCCGCGCGCGCCGCCGCGAGTTGTTCCAGCAGTGGTCGGAGGTGCCGGCAGGAGGCTCCCTCGAACTGACCTACGAAGGTTGAGGTTCAGCCCCGGCAGTCTTGCCGCGGTTCCTTCTATACGAATACCTCACCGAAGGTGGAACCGCGCCATCGCTGGCGCGGCCGAAAAGAACAGCGGCCGGTCGCAGTGCCCTCCGAGAATTTGACTTTATTCTTCCGCGCCCGCTATTCTGGGATTTTCGCGGTAGAGGTGCGGCGGCCATCAGTAGCCGGGCTGAAATTCCGATTGCGCTTCGGAGGCCTGTGCGAAAGGGGCCGGCAGTTTCCGCCGAAACCGGGACGGGCAGCTCAAGCTCTTCCGGTTGGGGAGCCCGGTTAACACCGGCTCACTGTCACCCGTTACTCCGGCGGGTGGAGCGCTATCGGGAATGAACACGCGCGGTTGGTTTGTGCGCCTTCCTTCTCCTTCGCCTCCCCCGTCCGAACGCTTATATGGACGTCTTTGCACTCACGCGCGCGCTGGTGGATATTGAATCCATCACCGAGAACGAAGAGCGGGTCGGAAACTACCTGTACGAGTACGTCTCGGCGCTGGCAGCGCGCTTCCACGGACGCGCCGAACATATGCAAGTCGAGCCGCGGCGCTTCAATGTCTTCGCGCAGTGGGGCCACCGGCTGGACGTCACCCTTTCCACCCACATGGATACGGTGCCGCCGTTCTTCGCCTCGCGGGAAGACGAAGAGCACATCTGGGGACGTGGCGCCTGTGACACCAAGGGCATCATCGCCGCCATGCTCACAGCCGTAGAGGAGTTGCTCGAAGCGGGCGACAGGAATTTCGGAGTCCTCTTCGTGGTCGGCGAAGAACGCAACAGCGCGGGCGCGCTCCAGGCCGGCCAGCACCCGCGCGGATCGCGCTTTTTGATTAACGGCGAGCCCACCGAAAACAAGCTGGCCCTCGGGTCCAAGGGCGCTCTGCGCTACGAAGTGGTGGCGCTAGGGAAAATGGCGCACTCGGCCTACCCCGAGCTGGGCGATTCCGCCATCATCAAGCTGCTCGATACGCTTGCCGAGATGCGCCGCATCCCCTTGCCCGTGGACGGCGTGCTCGGCCCGAGCACATTGAACATCGGAACCATCCGCGGCGGGCGCGCTCCGAACGTGATCGCGGATGAAGCCGCCGCCGAGATTTTCATCCGGCTTGTCGGCGATTCCGAGGAGATCAAGCAGGCTCTGGCGCGCGCCGCCGATGGGCGCGCGGAGCTTCGCGAAGTCCTGGAGATTCCCGCGTGCCATTTGAAGGCGCTGGAGGGTATGGATACGACCGTAGTGGCGTATACCACGGATATCCCGGCCTTCGGCGGTAACTGGGGCGAGCCGCTGCTCATCGGGCCGGGGACGATCCACGTCGCGCACACTCTGGAAGAGCGCGTGCCAAAAAGACAACTGAGAGAAGCCGTCGAGATTTACCAACGAATGGTGAGGGAGTTATGCAACCGCGCATCGAAGTAGGCATCCTCGGCGCCACCGGCATGGTGGGGCAACACTTCGTCAAATTCCTCCAGGGCCACCCCTGGTTTGACTTGCGATGGCTCGGCGCCAGCGACCGCTCCGCCGGCAAGAAGTATCACGACGCAACCGCATGGCACCTGACCGGGGCCATTCCCGACGCGGTCGCCAGCTTGACGGTGGAAGATTGCAAGCCGGGGAATGCTCCGCGGCTGCTGTTCTCCGCCATGGACGCGTCCGTAGCCACTGAGATCGAACAGGCCTTCGCGCAGGCGGGACACGTGGTGGTTTCGAATTCCAAGAACCACCGCATGGATCGCGACGTGCCGCTGCTGGTGCCGGAGATCAACCCGGACCACCTCAAGCTGGTGCCCGGCCAGCAACGCGCCCGCGGTTGGAAGGGGCAGATCGTCACGAATCCCAACTGCTCCACGGTGGTGCTGACGATGGGGCTTGCTCCCCTGAAACAGTTCGGCATCACCAAGGTGATTGCCACAACGCTGCAGGCCATATCGGGCGCCGGCTATCCGGGAGTAGCGTCCATGGACATCGTGGGCAACGTGATCCCGTTCATCGGCGGCGAAGAAGAGAAGATGCAGCAGGAAACCCAAAAGATCATGGGGGAATTCCGCGGCGATCACATCGAGCCGCTCGCGGCGGCGGTGAGTGCGCACTGCAATCGTGTGCCCGTGGTGGACGGGCACACGGTTACGGTTTCCGTCGAATTTGCGGCGAAGCCCTCCTCGGCGGAACTGCACGAGGCCTTCGGACGCTTCACGGGAGTCCCCCAGCAACGGAATCTGCCCAGCGCTCCGCCGAAGCCGGTCATCTACATGCACGAGGGCAATCGGCCGCAGCCGCGGAAAGATGCGGAGCGCGAGCGCGGCATGGCGGCCTTTGTCGGACGGCTGCGTCCCTGCCCCGTGCTCGATTATAAGTTCGTGGCCCTGGGGCACAACACGATCCGGGGCGCTGCCGGAGCCGCGGTACTGAATGCGGAGCTGATGCACTCCGAAGGGATGCTCGACTGATGATCGTGATGAAGTTCGGCGGCACCTCGGTGGAGTCGGCCGCCGCTATTCAACGCGTCGCCAGCATCGTCCGGGCGCGCGAGGCGCGCAGACCCGTGGTGGTGGTCTCGGCGATGGGGAAGACCACCAATAAGCTGCTGGCCATCGCCGCCGCGGCGATCGAAGGTACGCGTGAAGAGTACATCCGGCAGATCCATGATCTGCGCGATTTGCATTCGCGGGAGGCGCGCCAAGTCGTACCGCTCGACCAGCGTGCGGCGCTCGATCGCATGCTGGACGAGCACTTTCAGGAGCTGACGGAGCTGGTGAAAGGGCTGGCCGTATTGGGCGAGCTGACCCCGCGCTCGATCGATGCCATTTCGAGCTATGGCGAGCGGCTCTCCAGTTACATTGTCACCCTGGCGTTCCGGCACTTCGGCATGGCGGCCGAGCACCTGGATTCGCGCCGCGTCATCGTGACCGACAAGCGGCATACGCAAGCGGCGCCGCAATATGCTGAGACCTACTCACGGCTGGCCGCCACGGTTCCTCCCATGGCCGAGCGCGGCATCGTGGTGATGGGGGGATTTATTGGGGCGACAGAGGATGGCGTGACTACCACCTTAGGGCGCGGCGGCTCCGATTTCACCGCATCGATCGTCGGCGCGGGTATCGGCGCCGAAGAGATCCAAATCTGGACCGATGTAGACGGAATGCTCACCGCCGACCCGACTATCCTGCCCGGCGGGCATCGGGTGAAGACCATTTCGTTTGCCGAGGCGGCCGAACTGGCCTATTTCGGCGCGAAGGTGCTGCACCCGGCGACGGTTGTGCCCGCGATTGAGAAGAACATCCCGGTTCTAATTCTGAACTCGAGGCGGCCCGAAGTGCCGGGCACTCGCATTGTGGCCGAGGCCGTGCCGTGCCGCAATGTTGTGAAGTCGATCGCCTGCAAGCGCAAGATTACGGTGCTCAACATCCACGCCACCCACATGCTGATGGCGCACGGGTTCCTGCGGCGGATCTTCGATGTGTTCGACCGGTTCGAGACATCCGTCGACATGGTGGCGACTTCGGAAGTGAGCGTCTCGCTGACGATTGATAACCCGCAGCGGCTGGATGCCATCCTGCTCGACTTGAAGCAGTTCGCCGAAGTAGAGACGGAACGCGAACAGGTGATTGTGTGTTTGGTAGGCGAAAACATCCGATACACGCCAGGTGTCGCCAGGCGAGTTTTCGGAGCGCTCGACGGCATCAATATCCGCATGATCTCGCAGGGGGCCTCGCTGCTTAATCTCAGCTTCGTGGTTTCGGAGAAGGATCTGCACCGCACCGTTGAGGCGCTGCACCAGGAGTTTTTCGCCGAACTGGACCCTGCCGTGTTCGAGCGCAACGAGGCCGTGCATGCCTGAGCTGGCGATTGTGGGCTACGGCAAAATGGGGAGGCTGATCGAGCAACTCGCGCCCGAGTACGGCTTCCAAGTGAAGCTGAAACTCGACGAATTCAACAACGCGAACGGCGAAGGCATCACGCGGGAGAATTTCAACGGCGTGGACGTGGCCGTGGATTTTTCGATTCCCGGAGCCGTGTGCGGCAACGTGGAAGCGATTGCCGCGCTCGGCGTCAACATGGTCATCGGCACCACGGGGTGGCTGGAACACGCGGGCGCGCTGAAGCAGACCGTGGAGAGGAACCGGGTCGGCCTGGTGTGGAGCCCGAATTACTCCGTAGGCGTGAATGCATTTTTCCGGCTGGTCACGGAGGCCGCGCGCCTGCTCGCGTCACACCCCGAATACGGCGCGTGGGCCTGGGAGATCCACCACGCGGCCAAAAAAGACGCGCCGTCAGGTACACTACTGAAGCTGGTGGCAGACATGAAAAACGCCGGTTATGACCGGCCCATCGACGTCGGTTCGAACCGGGCGGGAATGGTTCCCGGCGTTCACGAGATCGGCTTCGACTCTTCCGCCGATACGATTACGCTCAGGCACACGGCGCGCAGCCGCGAAGGCTTTGCCCGAGGCGCGCTTCAGGCTGCGCGCTGGGTGATTGGCAAACAGGGTTTTCACGAATTCGGCGACATTGTTTTTGACAGTGTCGCCGCCGAGCCGCGATCATAAGCGCGGCAACTTGGAGGTGGTATATGTTCACGGGATGCGGCACGGCGCTGGTTACTCCTTTCCGCACCGATCTTTCGCTGGACGAGCCGACGCTGCGGAAGCTGGTACGCCGGCAGATCGACAATGGGATCAATTTCCTGGTCCCCTGTGGGACTACAGGCGAAAGCCCCACGCTCACGCACGCGGAACATCTGCGGGTGATCGAAATCACGTTGGAAGAGGCCAACGGCAAGGTTCCGGTGCTGGGCGGCGCCGGGGGATACAACACGCACGAGGTGATCGAACTCGCGCGCGAACTGGAGCGCATGGGCGTGGACGGCATCCTCTCGGTCACGCCGTATTACAACAAGCCCACGCAAGAGGGGCTCTACCAGCACTACAAGGCAATTGCTTCAGCCATCCACATTCCGGTGATCATTTATAGCGTGCAAGGCCGCACCGGCGTGAACGTGGAACCGTCCACCCTGGTACGCCTGGCCGAGATTGAGAATATTACCGGCGTGAAGGAGGCCTCCGGCAACATCGCCCAGATGGCCAATATTCTGCACGACGTGCCGCCGGACTTCACGGTGCTCTGCGGCGACGATGCGCTGACCATTCCGCTGATGGCGCTCGGCGGCCGCGGCGTGATCTCGGTCGTCTCCAATCAGATTCCCGCCGAGATGGCGCAGCTTGCGCAGGCTTGCTTGCGGGGCGATTTCGCCGCGGCTCGCGAGATCCAGGCGCGCTACTTGCCGCTGATGAACGTGAACTTCGTCGAATCCAACCCCATCCCGGTCAAGGCCGCCATGGGTCTGATGGGTTTGCTCGAACCGGTCTACCGGCTGCCCATGTGCCCGCCGAGCGCGACCAACCTGGCGCGAATTGAAAAGGTTCTGGAATCGGTCGGGCTCTCCGGAGGCGTGCGCGTTGCAGGCTGAAATCGAATACCTCTTTGAAAACCGGCCGCCAGCGTATACGGCGGAACATTTCGAGCTTCTGGCCGCGTTCAAGGCGGAACTGAACGAGGGCCGCATCCGCGCGGCCGAACCGTGCCCTTCCGAGAAGACCGGCTGGCGCGTGAACGCGTGGGTGAAGAAGGGGCTGCTGCTCGGCCTGCACATGGGCAAGATCGTGGACATGTCGGTTGACGCCGAGCGGATGCCGTTCTTCGACAAATCGACGTTCCCGGTGAAGCGCGTCTCTGTGGAAAACGGGATCCGGGTGGTGCCGGGCGGATCGAGCATCCGCGACGGCTCCTACGTCGGCCGCGGCGTCATCTGCATGCCGCCGATGTACATCAACCTGGGCGCGTATGTGGGCGATGGAACCATGGTCGACTCCCATGCCCTGGTGGGCAGTTGCGCGCAGATCGGCAAGAGCTGCCACATCTCGGCCGCGAGCCAGATCGGTGGCGTGATCGAGCCTGTGGGCGCCATGCCGGTGATTATCGAGGACGAGGTCCTTGTCGGCGGCAATTGCGGCGTTTACGAAGGCACCATCGTTAAGCGGCGGGCCGTGCTCGGCACAGGCACCATTCTCAACCGTTCCACACCCGTCTACGACCTGGTGCGCGAGACGGTGCACCGGGCCACCGATGACGAGCCGCTGGTAATCCCGGATGATGCGGTAGTCGTGGCCGGCTCGCGGGCGATCACGCAAGGGCCCGGCAAGAATTGGGGGCTTTCCGTCTACACGCCCGTCATCGTAAAATATCGCGACAGCAGGACCGACGCCAAGATCCAGCTCGAGGATCTGCTGCGCTAATGGCCGAAATTCTGGTTATCGAAGACGATGCCGCGCAACTGGAAGTACGCCGTTGCGTGCTCGAGGCCGGTGGCCATCATGTATTGCTGGCCTGCGGCCCAGGCGAAGCCGCGCGACAGCTTCCATCGGCAAACCTGGTGCTGATGGACCTGCGTTTTCCGAACCGCGATGGAGACGCCGATCCCGCCGAAGGCTTGCGCTTGATTCGCAGAATTCGGGAATCGAGGCCGGCTGTTCCAGTGATCGTGCTTTGTGGATGGCCGCAGGAGTTGGAGGGCACTCCCGAGGAGCGGCTTGTCTCACGCGTGATGCCCAAGCCCGTGGGCATGGCCGCACTGCTCGATGCTATCGGTGAGTTGCTTACCGCAGCTTCCGCGCCCGTTCGAAATCTTCCTTCAACTTCGCCGTAATCTTCTCGGCAACGTCGGCGCTGGCGCCCCGGAACTTGGCGCCCAGGCTCTCCTGAGTCGTGGACCAGATCACGTCCCCTTCCTTATTCACCAGCCGAACCGCCGCAATCGCCTCATGACGCCGCTCGGCGGAGTGCTCCGATTCGTTTTCGCCGATTCCCATGCCGCCGTAGCTGCCGCGCGAACCGGACGACGCGCGGCCGGAGCCGAAATTGGCATGCGCGTTGAGACCTTCCGCAGTCGAATGCACTTCGGTGAACACGAGATCTTCGGCGGCCCCGCGCAGAACGGCGTCGGCGCGTTCCTGGTTTTCCGTCAAGATGAAGATCTTGACGCCTTCCAGGCTGCTGATCAAAATGTCACGCATTTGGGCCGCCGTCTCCCCCCCGGTCAGACGATCCACATAGACACGGCGAACGGTACGTAATTGCCGCAGTCCCGATTCCTCGATGGCGGCGGGAGGGAGCAACTCTTCGGCGCGGGCGAGGGCGGCCAACGCGCACAACCCGATGGCCAGAAAATTCCGCATCAGCGCCCCGCCTTCCTGGCCTCATCGTCCTGATACTCGACTCGCCGGCCCGTGCGCGCCTCCAGGCTGGCCAGCATGGCACGAATATCTTTCTTATCCACTCGAACCACCAGCGCCTGTTGCATGCCCGATTCGTCGCTGTAGGCTACGGTGACGAAGTGCTTTCGGGCTTTGCTC
>CAYMHP010000185.1:1421-12459 GCA_964390225.1 uncultured Solibacteraceae bacterium | reverse complement strand
GCTCACCGACGAAGCCGACGGCGCGCTGCTCCGCATTGACCCCGCGAAGTAGCGCTGCACCCCAGCGCGGTTGATCGGGCGGACTCGGCTAGATCACTCGCATGCCCCTATCCCTGGGCGACAAAGTCGGGCCTCTACGAAATCGCCTCGCCCATCGGCACCGGCGGCATTCAGCCGTTGACCAGAAGACCGTGTCATTGTCGGCTCGGCACACGACCGTCGCCATGCCATACCCGCGCTCGCGTTCAGCAAGTATTGGGTAACGGTTTCAAGGCCTGGATTGTTGGCAAAGTGGAAGTTGGGCCGGATTACTCCCGACAAGTCGGCATGGCGCCGGCCAGGGACCTGCAACCGAGTCTGCAAGTCTCCAGCCCAAGAGCGTACAGGAATCCTGTACAATTGAAGCGAGGGAATCCATGCCGAGTGAAACGACGTATAGCCGCCTGCGCGAGAACTTGGCTACCGTGCTCGACCAGGTCGTAGATCAGCAGGACACCGTGATCGTACGAAGGAGAGGGGCACGCGACGTTGCGCTGATTCCGGCATCCGAACTCACCGGGCTAATGGAAACCGCGCACTTGCTGCGTTCCCCTCGCAACGCGCGCCGTCTCATGACGGCGCTGCGTCGCTCAAAGGCCGGCAAGATCAAACCTGGAGCAACGGCCTCATTGCGTAAAGAGATGCTTGGTGAAGCGACAGCCTAAGCGGGTCGCCGTATTCCAACCGGAGTTCCTTCAAGACCTCCGGTTCTGGGTGAAAAACGAGCGCGGCGCTGCCGTCCGGGTTCTCGATCTGGTGGAAGCAGTCATGCGAGACCCTTTCGAAGGCCCTGGCAAGCCCGAACCGCTCAAGTATGGACTTGCAGGGTGCTGGTCGCGCCGTGTCACACAGGAACACCGGTTGGTGTACCGCGTCACTGACGAAGCGATCGATTTCTTGCAGGCCCGATACCACTACTAGGAGAGGTGGGCGCCCGGTACGCACCCACGGGATGGGCGATTACTCCCGGTAAGTCGGCTTGTATCCGGCGACAGGATCGGTGCTAGTCCAATGCAGCGCCGCGATGCCCCCGTGGTAGGCGAAACCATCGCTCACGGCCCGCCCTTCGCCGTGGTCGTAGACCACCACAGGGTAAGTCAGGCCGTCCTTGACTCGCCCGTCCAGAATCTCCGGTGGCAGCGGGAACAACTGGTTTAGCGCGCCCCGGGGTTGCTCCATCAAGAACGCCAGGACAGCATAGCGCTGCGGAGTGCTCCGCAAACCGCTGAGGGCCAGGGAGCGTTTATCGGGGTCATTGGTCAAGGTTAGTCCGCGTCGCAGCCTAGCGAAAAACGCAGCGCTCCACATATTTCCTTCATTCGCAGCGGAGCGAGGTGTGCTACGCGCTTGCCCAAGCGTTGCTGCGACACCGTCACGGAATTGTGAAGATTCACGGCACAAGGCGCCTTCAGACCATCTTCTTCATCCAACCTCACTTCCGAGGGAACCCCTCGGATCGTGGAGGTGATCGGCGCAACCGTTGCCGTGGACAAATATCGAAGGGCGCTGTCGCGGGTGAGCACTACCACTGGCCTGGCTTTGTCCGGAGGAGCAAAACGGTAAAGCCGAATATCGCCCCGCGCTATTCCTCCGGCCAAATCGCCTCCGCTTCCCAACTGGACAGGTCCGCTGAGTCTCTTGGGCCGGCTTGATAGCCTTTGCGGTCCCGTCGTTCCCGCTCCCGGATTTCAAGGTTTTTCAGGTGCGCTCGGAGCGCCTCCCGAATCAGCGCGGAGCGGTTTAACTTCGTGCGCCGTGCCGCAACATCCGTGGCACGCAGTAGTTTGGAATCGAGGACGACCTGTATCGTCTCCATATGTAGATCCTACTACACAGTCTACTCCACAGTCGGCCATACCGGCTGGTGCTTAGCCCGGTCGACGCCAGAATTACTTCCCACACGCTCCGCCGCCGATCGGTTTACTCCCCCCTGTCTTACCGCTTCGCCGACGCGCTTGTGGCCGCGCCGTCGTCCGGAACCAGCATGCGGATCATTCCGTCCTGCCGCGAGGTGAGGAACAACTCGCCATCGCGGCTGCGGCTGATATGCAGATCGGCGCGCGGCATACTCTTGCCCATCGTCTTGTCCACCAGCTCGCGGAAGGAAACATCCACGCGTTTGCCGCTAGCGTCGCGGATATAAAGCTGCACCTCTTCCACCGGCGCCACCGTCCGCGGAATGCCGTCGTCGGCTTTCTTCATCGCCGCCAGGTCGGAGACAAACACGCGCCCCGTGGGGATGTCGCCAAAGACGAACTTGCCCCGCAGCGCCGCGATGCGCCCATGGTAGGCGAAACCATCGCTCACCGCCCGCCCTTCGTCGTGGTCGTAGACCACCACAGGGTAGGTCAGGCCGTCCTTGACTCGCCCGTCCAGAATCTCCGGTGGGAGCGGGAACAACTGGTTCAGCGCGCCGCCGCGCCAGCGGCCGTTTTCGAAGTAGCCCTCACGCTTCATCCAGCCGTAATTCTCGCCGTTGTGAACAATGTTGATCTCCTCGATGTTGTCCATTCCGATGTCGGAAGCAAACATCGTCCCGTCGGTATCCCACGAAAGCCGGTGCGCGTTGCGGAAACCATAGGCATAGATCTCGCCGAGCGCCTTCGGGTCGGCGGCAAACTTGTTCGCCATGGGAATCGTGTAATCGCCCAAGCCCTTCCGTCCATGCGTCACGGACGGGCTGTGCGGATCGATGCGCAGAATGGCCGTCATGATCGAATCGAGCCGCTGCGTCTGGGCGGGATTGCTGGCGTTCGGTCCGCCGCCGTTGCTGAACCCGTGATCGCTGCCGCTGGTGTACAGCAGTCCGTAATCCGCATCGCCGGGCTTGGCCGTCGGATTGAATTCAACCGCGCCCATCGGATGCGTCAGGTTAGCAACCACATGGGCCTCGCGAAGAACCTCCCGCCGCGTGCCCTCGAAGGTATTCGCCGCCGGGTTGGTCGCGTGCCACTCCGTGATGACGTTGTGAAACGTCACGTCTTTCAGGCCATAACCAATCGGGATGAAATCCGGCGTCTTCGGATCGCCTGGCCCGATTTCGCTGTGCACCGTGTAGAACAGGCCGTTCTTCGCGAATTCCGGATGAAAAACGAAGCCGATGAAACCGCTCTCCAGGCGCTTATAGAAGCCTTGAGGAAAGACCGAGGCCACGTCCGCATAGACGTGCGGCTGGTTGTTTGCGTCGATCAGATACAGGAACCCTCGCGAGTCGTTCGCGAAGCGGCGGCCGTCCTGGAGTTCGCGCACATAACTCACGCGAGCCCAGCCGTCCGGGGCAATATCCTGATCGGCCGGACGAAGTCCGCGCGTATCGGGCAGCCGCACCACGTCCTTGATCTCTACGGCAATGCCGCGCTTTACAATCGGTTCCGGAATCGGATTGCTGGTGATCGGCGCATCTGGGGCGCCCAACGCCCAAACCGCCAGAAGCAGCCCGAGGCCGGGCAGTATCCGTTTACGCATGAACCCTCCCGCTTTCGTAATTGGAAGCGATCATACCAGACCTGCCGTCCTCGCGGACTCCGGCCGACCGCAGCCTCTGGTCCTCTCGCCTGGCGCAATCCAGCGGATGCTCTAGACTGCGGACGACCTGTGTGACATCATCCCGGACCGGGTTGCGGGCCGTAGCGGCCATTTCCCCCCTTTGCCATACTGAAGGCACACGCATGTGTGCGGCGACGGTTATGGCACCAGGTACACAACCGGAACCAGAGCCCGCCGACAACGGCCGGGCCGCCCCGCCGGCTTCCGAAATGCCGCGGTGTCCGAACTGCGGCTGGCAGGATGTCCGCTTCGCCGTTCGCAGACGTACGCTCGACCGCGCCCTCGCCCGCATCTCGATCCAGGCCTTCCGGTGCCGGACCTGCAGCCGCCGCTTCTACCGGTTTTTCCCCGGCTTGGTTCGCCCCCGAGCCTCCTGATACCCGCATCGAAGTTGCCCGTCACCCCTTTCGGGGGGATTGTTCGTGGGGCAGCCAACAACCGAAGATAAGTATTTATGGCGTGAGGGTTTTGTCTCGCCGACGGTCGCCGATGCCGAAGGGCTGCATAGTCGTTGTCGAAAATCCGTTGGTTGCGAACCTGGTCCGGGCCGTCCTTCACAAGTGCGGTTACGACGTGATCGTCACCAGCGCTTCCCAAGCCGCCGAACTCTTCGACAAGCCGGATCTTGACGGGCTGCTGATCACCAATGCTCCCGAGTGTTTCCTCGGGCTTGCCAAGCGGGTGCGCCTGGTATACCTGACCAGTGGTCCCGACCCTGAATTGCAGTCGGCTTTCGAGGACTGCCGGGTCGTCTGCAAACCCTTCACGCCGGTGGAGTTGAGCGAGGCGGTCGGCGTCTTGCTGGGACGCGAGCCTGCCGCTGCAAATTCCGTGTCTGGCCCACGTCGCCCGGTTAGCGTGCCGCGCGACTCAGCTCGGCCGTAGCGCTCTCGATCGCGCGGGCCGCGTTTTCCAGCACCCTTCCCACTCGCGCAATCTGTTCATCTGCCTGTTTCCATTGCTCTTGCTCGATGCTCTCGCGTACCGCGGGCAGGGTCTTCACGCCATAGCCGGTGTAGAAACCCGGGGCGTAGATCTGGTGCTCAAACCATGGCCGGTTGGGAAGGCCATCGCTCAAGGTGAGCGCCCGCTCAACGGCCATCAGCTTCGGATTCGCGGAGCGCAGAGCGGCGCTGTCCTGCGGCTGCCGTCCCGCCGCGCGACCGTATTGCTCCGCGGCGCGTTGCAGCGCGGCCCAGCCGTTTTCTAGCGGGGCGAAGTTGAGCACCGGCGGCAGCGCCTTTTTCGGCGGCACCCCCATCGGGTCTCGGGGGTTCTCGAGGGCGGCATACAAACCCTCGTCGATGCGCCGGTTGCGCTCCGCGATCTGCTCGCGCGTGTCGCGTGCCAGCCGCTCCACTTCATCGAGATAGCGCCGCACGGTTTCCGTCAGATTGTCGAAATCGAACGGCAGCAGGTCGGCGCTGGCGAGGCGTATCACCGCGCTTCCGGCCGTTTGCGCGAGCGCGCGGCCGTACACGAAATCCGGATCGCCGAAATGCGTGTACCAGTAGAAATCGTCGTATGCGGAATGGTACACGCCGTCGGAGTCGGCTTCTCCGGCGAAACGGATGTCCATCGATGCGATCCCGAGGTGGTCCAGAAATACCGTGTAGTCGGAGCCCGAGCCGAGCGCTCCGATGCGCAAATCGGCGCGCTGCCTCAACTCTCGCCGGTCCTGCTGTGTTGCGCCGGGCGCCGGGTTGGCGATCCGGTAAAACTGGAGCCGTTTCCAGACGCTGATTTTGGCCTCCGGGTCTGTAACATCGCGCGCCACGCCATTGACGAATTTCTCCAGGCTGTGCGAGCCTTCCACCCGCAGGTACCCGGGCATGTTGTTATCGGAGTTGATATAAACTGCGGCGTTGCGGCGCAGTTCCTCGGCGTGCTCTTCGGCCCACTCCGTGGAGCCGAGCAGTCCCTGCTCTTCGCCATCCCAAAAGCAGAGGACTACTGTGCGTTTCGGCCGCCAACCCTGGCGGAGCAGCGTTCCCAGGCCGCGCGCCTCTTCGAGCAGAGCGGCCGCTCCCGAGGAGGGGTCCTCGGCGCCGTTTACCCAAGCGTCGTGATGATTGCCGCGGATGATCCATTCATCCGGCTCGGCCGAACCCGGAATACGCGCAATCACGTCGTAAAGGGGCTTCGTATCCCAGTTGAAGGTTGCCTTCAGGTGCACGCGCGCGGGTCCCGGGCCGATATGGTAGGTAAGCGGCAGCGAGCCGCGCCAAGCCTGAGGCACGACCCGGCCTGCCAACGCCGCCAGCAGCGGTTGCGCATCCGCGTAGGAAATGGGCAGAACCGGAATCTTGGTAAGGGTGTCGGCTTGGCTGAGCGGAAGCCGCCGCGCGTCCCGCGTGGAACCCGTCCCCGGAGTCAGCGGGTCGCCCGGCCGGACTGGAATATCCATCACGCTGCCGCGCTGTATGCCGTCCTTGGGACGGTACGCGCCGTCGGGAAACACCGAGCCCTGGAAATACCCGTCCTCGTGCGGATCGGAATATATGAGGCAGCCGATAGCGCCATGCTCCGCCGCCACTTTGGGCTTGATACCGCGCCACGAGCCGCCGTACCTGGCAATGACGATCGCCCCTTTCACGGAAACGCCCATGCGGTCGAGCGATTCGTAATCGGCGGGCACGCCGTAGTTCACATACACGAGCGGCGCCGTCACATCGCCGTCAATGGAGTAGGCATTGTAGCCGGGGAGTTGCTCGCTGTGCTGGGAGGAGGTGGGATCGGCCGCGACAGTCGGTTCCTCCAACTTGGCCGTATAACGAGTGGGCGCTACCAGTTCGACCAGCCGTTCTTTGGGCGTGGGAAACAGAACCTCGTACGACTCGATCTTGGCGTCGAGACCCCACTCCTTTAGCTTGGAAAGGATCCATTCAGCGTTGTCTTTGTCGTACGGCGAGCCGAGGTGATGCGGACGAGCCGTCAGCCGCTGCAGATAGGCGCGCAAGTTCGCCGGGTCGGGAATCGCGCGGAATTTGGCCTCCCAGTCGCGTTCGGCCGCTGACGATGCCGCCGAATATCCAAGAAGGCTCTCCTCTGCGGACTGCCCTGCAGGCAGGAGCAGAGCTAGCCAGACGGAGTAGATCGCAAGTCTTTTCATAAACCGCTCCGGTGAATGACCGATTGTACCGCGCGCCTTCGGTTTCAATAGCGCGTTGGCGCGGGAGGGTGCTGATCTGCACGAACCGCAGCCATTCGCACCAAAGTAGGCGAATGTTGTCCGATAAGTCATATATAAATAGTAATTTAAGGGTATAATACCTCCTTGACTTTTTTGGTAATAGGCGTATATCTGAGGTAAGCCAAGACGCATGTCATGGTGCGTAACGGGTCGTGAAGAGGTCTCGCGACTAAAACTGACGCCCGAGCTTGAACTGCGGGCGTATTTTGTCAGCCAAAAATGCTCAGGGAGATTTCTATGAGCTTTAAGACGTCGTTCAAATTGCTGGTCCTTGTCGTGGTGCTGCTGGGGCTCTGTGTTCCGGCATTTGCCCAGGAAGCCACGATTGTCGGGACGGTCACCGACCCGACCGGGGCCACGATTCCAAACGCAAGTATCGCAATCACAAACATCGATACAGGTCAGGTTCTCCAGTTTTCCAGCAACGAAGCTGGCCAATATGTCGCGCCTGGCCTGCAGATCGGACATTACACTGTCCGCACCCAGGTCGCGGGCTTTAAGCCGGTGGAGCAAACAGACATTGCTCTGCAGGTCGGGGACCGTCTGCGTGTGGACTTCAAACTCGAGTTGGGTGCTGCGGCCGAGCAGATAACGGTGGAAGCAGCGCCGGTTGCCGTTCAATCGGACTCGAGCGAAGTCAGTCACATGATCAACGGTGAACAGGTATCCCAGATTGCGACGAACGGCCGCAATATTTATCAATTGACCACGCTGCTGCCGGGCGTCACAAATGCCACGGGCGGAGATTTTCAGCTCCAATTGCCCGTGAGCGCCGACGCCAAATACAGCATCAACGGCCAGCGCCCGGGCCACAACGTTTTCGTCATCGATGGTGGCGAGGCCTACGATCGCGGCGGTGAGGGCCGTCTCAGTGTGATGCCGTCGCTCGAATCGGTCGCCGAATTCCGCGCCCTAACCTCCAATTACAGCGCTGAATTTGGCCTCGCCTCGGCGGGGACCACGACCTTGGTTCTCAAATCCGGCGAGAAACAGATCCATGCCGCGGCGTGGGAATTCGTCCGGAACGATTATTTTGATGCCGGGAATTACTTCACCAACTCTGCCGGCCAAGACAAGCCGAAACTCCGGTTCAACGAGTGGGGGTTCAATATCGGCGGTCCCGTTACGTTCGGGAAGGTATATAACAAGGATCGCAGCAAGACCTTCTTCTTTTACAACATGGAGTGGCGCAGATACATTCAGGGTGGCTCGCCCATCAACCAGACGGTACCTTTGACCAGTTGGTATAGCGGGAATATGTTCGGCGGGCCCGTAATCCACGTGCCCACGGCGGACCAGTTGGCCCCATCGATGCTCCAGAAATTCACCGCGCTGGGACTCCAACCCGGCCAGCCCTTCCCCAACAACACGATCCCATCGAGCCTGCTGGATTCCAACGCGCATATTCTGTTGAAGGCCGGAATCTTCCCAGCCCCGACGAGCGGCACGCAATTCATTAAAGGTGTGACCGCGCCTACCCACTTCAAGGACGAGACCGTCCGCATCGACCATCACTTCAACGACAAGTTCTCGGTATTCGGGCACTTCATTGCGGAGCAGATCACGCAGGGCTTCACAACGACGATGTGGAGCGGCGATAACGTGCCCACCGTTGGGAACAACTTCGGCAACCCGACCTACAGCACGGTGGCTCGAGCTGTCCACACCATCAGCCCAACCCTGCTGAACGAGATCAGCTTCAACTATAACGGAAACCGGCTGAACATCACGCCAACCGGGTTGTATACTCAACCCTCCGGGTTGAACATCCCCCGCTTGTTCAGCGGCCCCAACAACGACAACCGGATTCCGCAGATCAACCTCGCCGGCTCCACGGGCACGAACTACGACGTCACGGGCTGGCCGTGGAAAAACACCGCCGACTCATTCCAGTGGGCTGACGACTTCTCCTGGGTGAAGGGCGCCCACCAATTTAAATTCGGTGGAAGCGTCATGTGGTACAAGAAGGTCCAGGACCTGAACGTCCGTACTCAGGGCTCCTACACCTTCAACGGCACTTACACCGGAAACGATTTCGCCGATTTCCTGCTCGGTTACTCCAACTCCTACACAGAGGCCGGAGTTCAGGACGCAGGCCATTGGAACCACAAGTCGTTTGCGCTGTATGCTCAGGACAACTGGCGTGCGAGCAAGCGCCTCACCTTGAACCTGGGCCTGCGGTGGGAGGGACTTCCGCATACGTATGAAGTCAACAACCGTATGTCGAACTTCTATCCCGAACTGTACGATCCGACCAAGAGGGCCATCCTCACGGCAGATGGCTCGACCATCAGCCCCAACAGCCCCGGCTTGTGCACCAGTCCCAATCCGATCCTCAAAGGAGTGCAGTTCTATTGCAACGGGATCGGCATTGCCGGGCAGAAAGGCATTCCCAATGGCATGGTGGATGACCACTGGGCGGCATTTGGCCCGCGCGTCGGTTTCGCCTACGATCTGACGGGCAACAGCAAAACCATCCTGCGCGGTGGCTTCGGCATAATGTACGAACGGATCCAGGGGAACGACGTATACAACGCCGGCGCAGACATTCCGTTCAGCGCCAACGTCACGTTCACCGGTGTCTCTCTGTCGAATCCGAGCACGAGCCTGCAGACTGGTCAGACTCTGGTGGCCCCCATCATACCGGCGAGTATCGTTGGTTTCAGCAAGACCAACTATAAACTCCCGGTGAGCTATCAGTTCAGCTTCGGCATTCAGCATTCCCTCGGCGAAAAGACGGTGGTCTCGGTAGCTTACGTCGGTAACCAGAACCGGCACCAGAACTATCGGGACGAGACGAACCTGCCGGCGCAGAGTGTGCTCCCGGCTCTCGTCAACAATACGGTTGCTTTCAACAGCGTAGTTCCGTATGCCGGCTTCGGCTCCATCAATCTGTACGAGAATGCGGGCAACAGCCACTACAACTCGCTGCAGGCAAGCGTGAATTCCCGGTTCCATCGCGATCTGAGTTTCCAGGCTTCCTATACCTGGTCGAAAGCCATGGATTTCTCCGCCGGTAATGGCAGCGGCGGCGACCTGCAATCGCTTGCCAATCCATATGACCGGTCATACGCAACGGGGCCGGCCTGGTTCAACCGCGATCACGTGTTCTCGGCCAACTTCGTCTACGACACTCCGTTCTTCCGGCACGCCGCCAGGCAATGGGTGCGGACAGTAGCCGGCGGCTGGCAGTTCTCCGGCTACATCACCGCCGAGACCGGTTTGCCGCTGCAGGTCGATTTAGGCGGACCGGCAGCCTACAACGGCTTACCGAACTGGACAGACAACAACCAGCGGCCCGGAGGGAACCGGCCCAATGTGAACGGGCCCGTTACCTATCCGCACACCGTAAACGCCTGGTTCAACCCCTCGGTCTTTTCGGCCCCGGCCGTCGGACAATGGGGCAACCTGGGCTTTAACGCCTTGAAAGGACCAGGCCGCCACAACTGGAACCTGTCCCTGTTCAAGAGCTTCGTCTTCAGCGAGAAGCGGGGAAGCAAGCTCGAGTTCCGGGCGGAAAGCTTCAATATCTTCAACCATACGCAGTTCCAGAATGTCAGCGGAACGATGAACAACAGCAACTTCGGACAAGTCACCTCCGCCTTCGATCCGAGGGTCTTCCAACTCGGGATGAAGGCGCAGTTCTGATTTCGCGAGCAGTGCGCCCCGCTCGCAGCCAGCAGGCTGCGGGCGGGGCTTTTTTTTTGTAGGGCAGGTTGGGAACCTGCCGTAGTAACTTCAGAATTCTGTTGAAATTTCCAACGAATCTGGCTTGCCCGCGCACCGTTCGCGCACTTTCCGCATCGAAGGCAAGTGCATTATTGACGGCACGCATTTTCGATGGTACTCTCGCTTCAATCCGATTTTATTTCGCACTCAGGATCGGGAAATTCTCACCAGAGGGCAGCGTAGGAATCCAGGTCGCCTCTTAATCCACATCGTCTTTAAGAGTTCTCACCTCTTCCACTAAACTTCGCCACACGAGGATCCATGTTCGGTCGGTGTTTGCTTTCCACCCTGTTGATCTACGGAGCCGTCCACGCACAGCAGCAGAACCCGCCTGCCGCCGAAGCCTGGAAGCAGCATATGGCTTTGGGCAAGAAACTCGCAGCGCGCGGGCAGTATGCATCGGCAAAGGACGAGTACGAAGCCGCTTTGCAGGCCGTAAGCAAGCTTCCGAATGATGGAAGAGCTTTCTTGAGCCGCGTCGGACTGGGGAGTGTGGCGGCCGCGACCGGACACTATACAGATGCGGAGCAG
>CAYMHP010000185.1:0-1411 GCA_964390225.1 uncultured Solibacteraceae bacterium | reverse complement strand
TGCTCTTCGTCAACGACGGCGCGCAGGATGGGACCGAGGCTCGCCTGGAGGAGCTCGCGCGGTCGCGCCCCTCGCGCATCCGGGTGCTGTCCTTGCCGCAGAACCGGGGCAAGGGCGAGGCCGTGCGCCAGGGGATGGAACTTTATGGCAAGGATGCTCCCGAATTAGCGGTTCCCTTTGGCAATCTAGCCGCTTTGTACAGAGACCAGGGCGAGTACGTCCGGGCGGAGGAATTCTCCCGCCGCGCCGTCCGCTTGATGGAGCACCAACCCGACGCTCCGGCTGCCAGGGCGGAACTGCTTGGCTCACTCGGTGGAATCCTCTCGGCGCGGGGCAGATTCGATGAGGCGGAAGCCATTTTGCAGCAGACAATTCAGATTGCGGAGAAATTGCCGGGCCCTTCGGAGATTCTGGCAGGCGCTTGGAGCAATCTGGCAGGTGTGTACGCCAGGACCGGGCGCAGGACAGAAGCGCTTGCCCTTTACCAGGACGCACGGGCCTCGTACGACAAAATGGGTGACGGCAATAACCCAAACCTGTTTTTCATTCTGGCGGGGATCGCCGGCATCGAGGGCGCTTTGGGGCACTACACGGAGGCAGTCAGTTCCGTGGATTCCGCCATTCAGCGGGCGGAGGCTGGTGGTCCCGCGAATACGCTGCTGGTGCGTGACGCGTTGCGGGCTAAGGCGACATGGCTGCACAAGCTGAAGCGAGAGGATGAAGCGAAACGGGTCTGGGCGAAAGCGAAGCGGGTGGGCGAGGCGGCCTCCCAGAACAGCTATTCCCGATACACAGTAGATGCAGGAGAAGTTGCTCAGACTATGGTGGGCAGGACAAAGTAAGAGATGAGATCCTTCGGGAGGTCCTTCAACTCCGCTCCGTTGGCAAACGCCGTCTTCGGCGCCGCCGCCGGACCGCTCTAACGGTCCCGCTTTTTCCACCGCCGCAGAAGAATCGATCGCAGCCATCGGACTCGAGGCCTGAAACGAATACCCCGGGCGGCATCTCGAGTGTCTCCAGCACCTCTCCCGTTCGGGGCTCGATCCGCCTGATATCGCTCTCGTCACCCTCCCAGGTTCCGTGCCAGAGCTCTCCGTCGACCCACGTTACTCCCGTCACAAAGCGATTGGACTCGATCGTCCGCAGAATCGCCCCAGTGTCGGGATTTAACACACAACGTCCGCCCGAATCGCGGTCCGTACGCTCCGGAATCCCGCCATACTTGTCACTCCCACCGTTTCGATCTCTGGCGTTAAGTTTGTCTCGTGAGCAATAAGCACCGGGGTATTTCGAGAACGGAAAGAACCGCCAACGACGAGTCCGAAGACACTCGAAGGTCCAAAGCGCCGTCCCCGATCTTTATCGGTAGATGGACGCCCAAGATCTTGTTCTCGCTCAAACAGAGGCCTCA
>CAYMHP010000184.1:0-12587 GCA_964390225.1 uncultured Solibacteraceae bacterium | reverse complement strand
CCAGCCCAATATGAAGAAGCTGGTGGCGAAATCCTCTGTAAGCCACCTTGGGTTCGTGGTCCTGGGAATCTTCTCATTCACGCAACTGGGGCTGGACGGCGCGGTCTATCAGATGCTGAACCACGGGATTTCGACGGGTGCGCTTTTCGTCATCGTCGGCCTGTTGTATGAGCGGCGGCACTCGCTGGCCATCACGGACTATGGCGGGGTCGCGACGGTTGCTCCGTGGCTTTCGGTTGCCTTTCTGATTACAACACTGGCCAGCATCGGGCTGCCGCTCTTGAACAATTTCATTGGTGAATTTCTGGTTCTGCAGGGCGCGGCGCTGACGAACTTCAGTTGGGCGATTTACGCTGCGATCGGCGTGATTCTCTCCGCCTGCTATATGCTGTGGCTCTACCAGCGGGTGTTTTATGGCGAGGCGACTGAGGAAGTGCGCTCCCACCTCTGGGATCTCAACCGGCGCGAGTGGGCGGCGGTGGTTCCGCTCATCTTAATGATGGTTTGGATGGGCGTCTACCCCCAGAGCTTCCTGCCGGCCGTGAGCAAGGCGACTGGCCGCGTGCTGGCCCAGGCTCAGTTGAACGTACCATTCCGGGTCAACGCCAGGCCCAATGCCGAGGTGGCGCGTGCCCACTAGCGTGAATCCCGCGGACACGATCCGCTTTTTGCCGGAGATCATCCTGACGGTGATGGGACCACTGTTGATGATTCTCGATCCGCTGCTGCATCGCCGCTCTTCGAACGCCTTCGGCCATATCAGCCTGCTTTCTTTGATTGCCGCCCTGATCGGAGCGATCTACGCTTATGGCGAGCCCGGCACGGCGTTCGGTGGGTTGTTGATTGTCGATGGGTTCGCGACGTTTTTCCGCGTCCTGGTGATCGTCGTCGGGATTCTGACCATCCTCCCGTCGTACCGCTTCCTTCGGCGACAGGATGCCGAAACCAGCGAGTATCATGCGCTTCTGCTGTTCTCCATTGCCGGCCAGTGCGTGATGGCATCCGCCAACGAGTTGATCATGATCTTCATCGGCCTGGAGATCTCGTCCATTGCGAGCTATATCCTGGCTGGATACCTGCGGGACGATAAGCGAGCCAATGAGGCAGCGCTGAAATACTTTCTGCTCGGGTCGTTCGCAACGGGCTTCTTCCTGTACGGAGTGGCGCTCATTTATGGCTCGACTGGCTCGGTGAACCTGACGGCGGTCCGCGCCGCGATCACGGGCCCGAACGCGCCGTCGCCGGTGTTCATCGGAGTTGCCGCGGCGCTGATGTTCGTCGGCCTCGGTTTCAAAATCTCGGCATCGCCGTTTCAAATCTGGGCCCCGGATGTGTATCAGGGCGCGCCCACACCCGTCACCGCATTTCTATCGGCCGGACCGAAAGCGGCAGCATTCGCGGTTTTTTTGCGCATCTTCATGACGGCATTTGAGCCAATTGCCAGTGGCTGGGAACCCCTGGTCTGGGGATCGGCGCTGCTCTCGATGACTGTCGGAAATTTCGCCGCGCTGCTGCAATCCAATGTGAAGCGGCTGTTAGCCTACAGCTCGATCGCGCACGCCGGCTACGTGCTGGTGGCGCTGACCGCGCGCTCCGATGTCGGCACGGCCGCGGCGATGTTTTATCTCGCGGCGTACGCCTTCATGAACATCGGCGCGTTCGCCGTGGTCAGCCACTTGTCGGGGAAGGGCGAACGTTATCAGAATGTGGACGACTTCGCAGGTTTGGCGCAGAAGCAGCCCATGACGGCCGCCATGCTCTCCATATTCCTGCTCTCGCTCATTGGGGTGCCGCTGACCGGCGGATTCTTCGGAAAATTCTACATCTTTAAGGCGGCTCTGGAGTCACACCTCGTATGGCTCACCGTGCTCGGGCTGCTCAACAGCGCCGTGGCGGCATATTACTATTTGCGCATCCTGGTGATGATGTACATGCACGAGCCGAGCGAAGCTGCAAATAATGCAGAGCCGCTCTCGCCAGGCCTCAGCGCTGCCCTGATTGTCCCGGCGCTGGCCACCCTGATTCTGGGGATATTCCCCAGCTGGGTGCTGGACTTTGCCGGAAAATCGTCAAGCTTAGTGAAGTAGCGCCGGCGGTGTTGCCGCAGGCATTCGCCGGCGGGAGAGACCGCCCGCGCTACTCAAAACACGAACTTCATGGCGAACTGGATCACGCGGTAATCGCCTAGTTGCTGCCCGTTGTTTCCGCTGATATCGCTGGTGATCTTGTCGTAATTCGACGAGCTGACATTCACTTGGCCACCGAATAGCTGCGTATTAATCGGTGCGATCCCCGGGGTAAACGGGTTCAGATGATTGGGTAAGTTGAACGCCTCGGCGCGCAGCTGGAGCGATTTGCGTTCGGCGATCGCGAAGTTCCTCGACAGCGCCATGTTCAATTGAAAAACGCCCGGGCCCTTCATGTTGTTGATCCCCAAATTACCATATGTCCCCAGCGCGGGTAGCGCGAAGGCACTTGTATCGAGCCAGTGGTCGACGCTCTGGTTGGCGGGGTACGGATTCGATTTCAACAGTTGGGCAGGCTGGCCCGGCACGGTACTGAGCGCGCGGTCCGGCCCGGCGAGCACCGAGAAGAATTGGGCGGATTTCACTTGCAGAATAGGCGCGACCTGCCAATCACTGGCCAAAATCCGCGCCACCCGGTTGGAAAACTTGGGCGTGGTGGCAACCATATTCAGGCTGAATAATTGCCGGAGATCCGTGCCGACGCAATTGCTCCGCCATTGCCTGCGAGCGCCCGGAATTTCCACTCCGGCTCCAGTCGGGTTTTGATTCCAGGGATCGCTGATGCAGTGCGACCAGGTGTAATTGGCAAGCACGGTAACACCCTTGCTAAGCCGCTTCTGCGCGGAGAAATACACGCCTTCATAACTGGCGGTACCGCCATCGTCGAGCAGTCCGATCCCTGCGTAATATTTCCCCTGATCGGGATTTTGCAGGTAAAACACGCGCCGCTGGTTCTGGTTGGAAGTCGCATTGCATCCTACCGTAACGCCCGTGGGGCATGTCCCGAGCAGCGTCCCTGCCGTGTTGGGAACGAGTTGTGCCGAGTTGATATTCTGCCCGCTCGGCAGATGCACCGTAGTGGATCCCAAATAGTTGGCAGTCAACAACCAGTTCTGCCCGATCTGCTTCTGAATGCTGAGATTCCACTGATTCACGTACATCGGGTGGAAATCGCTCAATGGAGAAGTAACATACGTGCCGAATGTCGGGAAGGGAATGTTGGCCGCGGCATGACCGAGGCCCTGCAGGACGGCTAGGGCGGCCAACGGGTTCTGGCCTGCCTGAGTAACTCCTGGCAGACCACCATAGTTCGACCATGGGTTTGCCAGACTCCCCCCGGCCGCGCTGACCAGGTTCCCGTAGGGCGATCCAAACTGTTCCTGGCTCAGCGACAGCATGCTCATCCGATCGCCGAACATCCCAAATGCAGCTCGTATCACCATTCGCCCATCGCCCTTGGGGTCCCAAGCGAGCCCGACCCGCGGGAAGAACTTGTCCCACTTATTGCAGTTAAAACTGTTTCCGCATGTATACTGCTTATCGCCGGAGAAGACCAGCCCCGCCGGCGCGTTCTGGTAAACGGTACTGTGTACGCCCTGCGCGAACAACCCGGCATCGAAGTGAGCATCCTGGCCATCAAATTTCTGGAAAACGGCGGTATACGGCTCCCATCGCAAGCCGAAGTTCGCGGTTAGCCGGCGGCTGATCTTCCAGGAGTCCTGGATATACAGAGACCCATAGTACTGCCGACTGTAGAAGCCATAGATCGTGCCTTGGGCGAAGTTAGATGGGCGCCCCAGCATGAAGTCTCCCAGAACGGATCCTGTAATGGAACCGTCGAAGTTCGCCGTGCCCACGGCATTTACACCGGACCAGTAGTTCAACTGTTGGTGGTATATACTGCCGCCGAATCCGATCGTATGGGATCCTTTAACCCAGCTCATGTCTTCGTAAACCGACCACAGCGGCCCGTTGTGAGACTGGCCAGGGGAGGCGGCCCCACCGCCAATGGCGAACTCGCCTGGTGCCGCGACTGCGATGATGTTACCGGCCAGCGGTGAGACGTTCGCGCCGAACGAAGACCAGGACTGATAATTGTCCGGGATCTTAACGATATTTGTGCGGCTCGCGCCAACACGAAAGGAACTGACTAAGTTTGGGTTGATCACGAACGTATCGCCGACGACGATGCCATAGTCCAGATCGTTAAACCCATAGTTGCTGATCGACAGCGGGTTTTTGCCATCATACGTCGAACTCTGATTCAGTTTTGCCGCATAAATACGCCCGAAGATCGAATTCTTTGTGCTCGCCTGCCAATCGATTTTACCCGCGAATAAATCCTCATCTTGGTTAGCCACCAGATTATAGCCGACCTTTCCACAAGGGTCGTTCGTGGTGGGAAGCGTTTTCACGATGTTCACGGCGACCGAGCTAAGCGATGCGGGTGCGATCTGATTGTTCACGAACCCGAGCGATGGTGCCAAAGTAAGCTGTCTGCCGCCATTGCAAGCGGCCGAAGCCACACTGCTGAAATCGCCGCTCAGGGTGGCCGCCGTGGGAATATATGCCGTGCTCGAGACGCCATCCGAGCGTAATGAGGTTCTCTGATAACCGCCAAAGAAGAATAATTTGTCCTTGCGGATCGGTCCTCCAATAGTTCCACCGAATTGATTGCGTTTCAACGTGTCCCGCGGCTTTCCGCTGGCGTTATTGAAGAAGTCGTTGGCGTTCAAATCGCCATTCCGCAGAAACTCGAAAAGATCGCCGTGGAACTCGTTGGTGCCGGACTTGGTGACTGCATTCACCGTTGCCGTGGAATGATATCCGTACTGCGCAGGAATGGCGCTGGTCTCGACTTTAAACTCCTGGAGCGCGTCAGGGAAAGGCAGCGGCAGGCTGAGATTGTTGTAAGGATCTTGATGAATTACACCATCGAGCGAGTAGGACACGGAATCCGGCGTGCCGCCTGCAACCGAAACCACCACGGTCGGGTAGTTCCGCACCGTGTTCAAGGAAGCTGCGCCGGGATAATTCGCCATGCCGGCCAAGAAAATAAGTTCGTGGACTTCGCGCCCATTCAAAGGCATCTCGAGAACGCGTTGCGAATCGACGACTTGCCCGATACTGGTGGTGCGTGTCTCGACTTGCGCCGCGCCTGCCTCAACGGTTACCTGCTCGCTGACGGCGCCGACGCGCATGGTGACATCCACCGTGGGATTCGCAGCGACTTGCAGTACGATTCCGGTCTGGGCGTACTTGGTAAAGCCTTCCTTTGAAACTTCTAACACATATGGACCGATCGGAAGATTTGGAAGGACGTAAGTGCCATCGGCGCCGCTGGCCGTGGTTCGGACCACGCCGGTTGCCGTCTGAGTCGCTTTGATCGCCGCGCCCGGAATGGCGAGTCCGCTCGCGTCCGTGATCGTTCCGTTGATCTGAGCAGTCTGCGCGAGCGCGACCGCGCAGCTCAGCCAAGCACAGGCTACAAGTGTAAATACTCGCATGATCCCCGTTACCTCCTGATTGCGGAACGGTATATCAATGCCGGTAGCCGTTGTCAAGGGGTAGGTCACATTTTTCCCAATGACCGGTTAAACCGGTAATTCGGTCTGGTTTGCTGGTTAGAAGTTAGTCAACCACTCGGCCGCGTAGATCTCGCCTAAGCCGTGGTATTCTCTCTCGAAAGGAGAAAGCACATGGAGCGATCCAAACTGCCGCGCGAAGCCATCGAGTTGTACAACCTTTTTATCCACGGCAAGATTAGCCGGCGGCATTTTATGGAGGGCGTACAGCGGTACGCGATTGGCGGCCTCACGGTAACGGCAATTGTCGAGGCGTTGATGCCGAACTATGCTCTGGGACAGCAGGTATCCAAAACCGACGACCGGATCAAGGCGAGCTACGAAACTGTGCCCTCTCCGCAAGGTAACGGAAGCATTAAAGGATACTTTGTCCGCCCAGTCAGCGCCGATACCCGGTCCGAGATGCCGGCGAAGTTACCCGGAATCATCGTCGTCCATGAGAACCGAGGTCTGAATCCGCATATCGAGGACATCGCGCGGAGGCTCGCTCTTGCTAATTTCATGGCGTTCGCGCCGGACGGGCTCACCTCTCTTGGCGGCTTTCCCGGCGATGACTACCGCGGCGGCCAGATGTTCTCGAAGGTCGACGGCAAGAAAATGGCCGAAGATTTCGTCGCGTCCGCGATGTGGCTAAAGTCGCGTGCCGATTGCTCGGGCAAGATCGGCGCGACCGGCTTCTGTTACGGCGGCGGCGTCTCCAATATGCTAGCGGTGCGGCTGGGCACAGACATCGCGGCGGCAGTGCCATTCTACGGGGCGGTTCCCCCGAAAGATGACATCCCGAAGATTAAGGCAGCGGTTCTGGTACATCACGGCGAACTCGACACGCGCCTGGCGTCCACGTGGCCCGCGTACGATATGGCCTTAATGTCAGCGAACGTTCCGCATGAAGGCTATATCTACCCTGGCGCGGTTCACGGCTTCAATTGCGATGCCACGCCGGAGCGCTACAATAAGGCCGCAGCCGACCTTGCCTGGCAACGCACCATCAACTGGTTCAACAAGTATACGCGCGGTTGAGGCCATCGCGTAGGAGCCGAAATACGCTCGCGCCATCGCTGGCGCCGCTCAAACTTCTTGTTCACCCCGCTGGCATGGAACCAGCACTTCGCCGGCCAGTTCGTTCGATCTGCTCCGCGAGGTAATCCACGACCCTTTCGAAGGGATCGAATCCGAAGGCTTGCCCAATCGGCGCCCGTAGATTCGAATTCGCGTTCACATCGTAAAAAATGCGCCTGCCGTCGGGCGCCTCCAGATACTCGATCCCGCCGACATCCAGACCTCCGGAGGCCATGATTCGCTCACCCATCGCCACCGCCGCGGCGGGAACTTCCGGATACGGATAGAACTCGACCGGCTTGGTGGGACTTTGTGGAGGAACGACGCACTGCGACTCGCCGCCATCCTGAGGATTGCAGACCTCCGAGGGGCAGAGATTGAAAGCTCCATGCGAGACAACGCGCATCGCGTACAGCAGGCGGCCTCCCAGGAATTCCATGCGAACGATTCCGCGGGCCGGATCCACGGGAAAGTATTCCTGTAGCAACAAGAGATTGTCTGGTGACCACAACGAGGGCTGTTCCCGGAGCAGTTTTCGCAACTCGGCTGGCGAGTTCAGCAGGAACATGCGCGCTCCGCTGCCGCCTTGCTCCGGTTTCAGTAGCGCCGGCCAGCCCAGCGTCCATTGCTCCAGGGCCGCATCCACGTCATTGAACGCCAGAGCGCGCGGATGCGGGATCTCAAGATTCCGCAATAACGCAGTCTGAGCCGACTTGCTCAGTTCCAGCAGAAAGGCCCGTGAGCCGTTCAGAACTCGCGCGCCGCCTTGCTCGAGCGAACGCATCAGCGATAACGCGAGCGGCACCGCGCGCGTGTTTCCGCGCACGTAAGCGCTGGGACTTGCCTGGTTGAAGAACAGCGCCGAGTCGGGGGCATCATCGGGATTGAAAGCCGCCCGCTTGAGATCGAAAGCGGCGTAGCGAATCCCTCGCCGATCGAGCGCCGCCCACAACGGCTTCTGCCACTCCGGATGCTCAAACAGGACCACCAGGTCGTGCCGCATGCTTTCTCTTAACGGGTCGTCCAGTTCGCCCGCATTGACGCTCGATCGAGTTCCCTGCCGCGGAGATACACATTGGCAATCCGGCGAGTGTTGTTGATATTCGTCAACGGGTTCGCGTCGAGGGCGAGGAAGTCGGCGCTCTTCCCTGCCGCTACCGTCCCCAGTTGATCGAGCTTCATCAGTTCGGCGGCCGTTTTCGTGGCCGCTACCAGAGCATCGTTGGGAGTTAATCCCGCGGCGACCATATCGGTGAGCTCCTGGTGCGCGGCCCACCCGACGGTGGCGCTGGAATCGGTGCCGAAGCCGATCCGCACGCCGGCTGCGTGGAGCTTCACCAGATTTCGCGCCTGAATCCCAAAGAACTCGCGCGCTTTCCTGGCGGCCTCCGGGCTTTGGTGGGCGATCGCGTCGCGCATCTTCTGAATTTCGGCGGCGGGAACGGTTTCCGCTGCGAACCGGAGATCTTCTTCGGTCGTCTCCCGCTCCGGCAGGTTGGGAATGACATAAACGTTGGGGTGCTGCTTGAACAGTGCGATCACTTCGTTGTCGAGATCCTTGTCGCGGATCCCGTGCGCAAAGATATCGATACCCGATCGCAGCAATTCCTTCGCATCCGCCAGGTAAAAGATGTGAGCGGCCACGCGAAGGTTGTGTTTGTGCGCTTCATCGATGATGGCTCGATATAACGCCGGGGTGAGCTTCGGGACGGTTCCGTTCCGATCGTCGACCCAAATCTTCACCAGGTCGACCTTCTTGGCCGCCAGTTCCTGGACGTCTTTTCGGGCCTCGGCCTCAGTGCTTACTCCATATGCGACCGGTCTCCAGTAATCCGCCCCCGGTCCGGCGTTTGGCATGGCCATGCCGCGGCCGGCGATCCTGAAAAGCGCCGCGTTCGGCCCCGGATCGGCACGCACCTGGTATGGAACTTCGCCCGGATCGATCCCCATACTTTGCGCCGCGGCGATCCCGTAATAGGCATACCGCTGCAAATGGTCGATCAAGTTCTCGCGCGTGTAGGTGTCGGCGCCGATGCGACCCGTCTTGACGATCGCCCAACCGAGGTGTGTGTGCGCATCGACCAGCGCCGGGATTACGGTCTTCCCGCTGAGGTCGACCCGTTTCGCGCCGGCGGGCGCCGACAGCTCGCCTTTCTTGCCGACGCGAGTGAACTTGCTATTTTCTACCAGAAATGCCGAGTCCTCAATTGGCGCGCTGCCGTCGCCGACAATCAGACGCCCTCCTTCGAACAACACTGCATCCGCCTGCTGAGCCAAGGCGAACGACAGCCCGAACGCGAGCAAAGCCAGAATCTTCAAACCGCGCATTTGGAGATTGTACTCCGCCCGCCCAAGGCAGAACTCACGCCCTCCCGGGGTACGATCGTACTTGGCGGCCGGAAGGATGGCTGGAAGGCTTTGCCTCAGCCGGAGGAGGAACCACATGCGTCTGATCGTGCTGCTATTGTGCGCCTCGGCGGCATTCGCGCAAACGAACGGAACCATTGAGGGTACGATTACCGGGTTATCAGGGACGACTGCCAACGCTCCGATCCTGGCAACCAACCGGACCACCCACGCCGTCTACAAGGGCTTCAGTTCGGAGACCGGGCGCTACACGCTTGGGCAGTTACCTCCCGGCGCCTACGACTTGTCCGTCAGCGCGACGGGATTCAACCCGTACGTCCAGCAAGACGTAAAGGTCACCGCCGGTAAAACCGTGCAACTCGATATTCATTTGATCGAATACCAGCTGGATACACTCGGCGATGGCCGCGAGTTCCGCCTTGACCTCCTGAGCGCGCACGCGACCCCCTCCGGCCCTACGCCGCGAACACTGGAAGGCAAGCCGGATTTCTCCGGCGTTTGGTATGCCCAGCGTCCGGTCGATCCCGGCAAGCCAGAGCCCTTGCCCTGGGTAGAGGCGCTGTTGCAGGAGCGTGCCGCGAACAATGCGAAGGATGCACCCGGAGCGCGCTGCCTTCCTCGCGGCATAACCTTGGCTGGAGCCCTATTCCCCTATAAGCTGGTGCAAACCAAAAATCTTCTGGTCATGCTGTTCGAGGATGACATCCCCAGTCACCGCCAGGTTTTTCTGGATGGGCGCAGCCACCCGAAGGATCTGAATCCGTCGTGGATGGGTCACTCGGTGGGGCATTGGGAAGGGGATACGCTCGAAGTGGATACCGTTGGCTTCAACGACAAATCGTGGCTCGACCCTCAAGGGCATGCGCACACGGATAAGATGCGCGTCACCGAACGCCTGCGCCGGCCGGACCTGGGACACCTGGAAATCGAGTTCACCGTAGACGATCCGGGAGCTTACGCCAATCCGTGGGTATTCAAGAGAGTCGCCGACCTCGACCCGGACGATGAAGTCGGCGAATACGTCTGTACCGAGAACAATCGGGACGTGGAGCACATGGTCGGCAAATGACACCCGCCCATTTGATCTTCACGGTTCAACGCCGAACGCCAGTAGCACGTTTCCGGGCATGCCGCCCCGCGCTGGATACCCGGATACGGTGAACAGCATGCCGCCCGCGATCACGGGTCCCGCTACATCAATCGCGCCGCCGCGCCCCGGCACACCATTCACCGTCGGATAGTCGCGTGCCGTATCGTAATCCCATAAGATCTTTCCGTCCGAAGTGGAGTAGCCACGCAAGTGTCCATCCTCCGAGCCAGACCACACCAGGCCCGGTATCGCGGTGACCGCCGCGGATTGCGCGGGACTGCAGGGGCGCCGGTTCCCGCATCCCGGTGGGGCAGCCTGCCACATTCGCTCGCCATTATCGATGCGGAACGCAAACAAGCCGCCTCCCTTCGTCGGATCGAGACTATAACCTCGGTCGTTACTGCCGGGTTTCAGACTGACGTCAAAACGTATGTCCGAGAGGGCGACGTAGACGTTCCGGCCATCGGTTGCCGAACCCCACTCAATCCCGCCCACCGTTCCGCCCTCGCCGATCCGCGCCTGCCAGAGGATCTGTCCGCGCCGGTCCGGATCCACCGCGTAGATGACGGCCGATTTCTGCCCCAGGAGGAGCGCTCGCCGCCCGTTGGGAAGTGAAACCAGGATGGCCGAAGAAGCAAAGTCGAAATCGGGACCTTCGGTATCGGGACAATTCACCTTCCCGGTCAGTTGGCAGGAACTGTTCCAGGCATCTTTCGCGGTGAATTGTTTCGACCATTGAATCTCGCCCGTCGACATACGGAGCGCCACCAGGGCGTCGCTCAACGCGGTCGGCGGATCGGAGTAATTGTCGCCGGTCGTCACGTACATGGTGTCGCGTTCCGGGTCGAGCACCGGCGCAGTCCATACTCCAACGCCCGAAGGACCGTAGGCCGGCGTGCCACGCCGCGTTTTCGCGCGGCTTTTCGCCACGTCCGCGATCATATAGGTCTTCCACAACACCTTCCCGGTTGCGGCGTCGATTGCTGACTCGCTTCCCCGAAAGGTGCAGCACACATAGCCCTGGGCGACCGACAGGGCCTCCTCGCGAGAGGCCGCTCCAGCGTAAATCCTGCCCTGGTAAAAGACCGGTGTGGCAGTCATGGTGGCTGCCGGATGCTCGTCCGGGCGCATCTTCCATAACTGTTTTCCAGTGGCCGCATCGAGGGCGTATACGTAACCGGCCGAGTCGCCAAAGAAGATTGCCGGATTGCCGCCTGCCTCTCCCACCGTAATACCCGATCGCACTTGTGATTGCACCGTTGTGACCCAATGGACGCAGCCCGTCGCCGCCTCCAGCGCATAGACGCTCCCGTCCTGACCTCCGGCGAACACTCGCCCGCGATAGATTGCCGGCTGCGAACGCAGCGTAGAGGTGTCCGGGAATGCGAATGCCCACTTCAGCTTCAGGCGAGGTAAGTCTTCGGCGCGCAGCCCAGCGTCCTTCTCCGATTGGAATCTAGTGTTCGTCAACCCGCCGCCCCAACTGGCCCAGGCAGGACCTTCGCCCCATCGAGCGCCCGCCGGACAGGGATTCCCGATTTCTTCCCGCGTCCGCTCCATCGTCACCGCAGTCCCGAGGAGCGTTGCGATCTTCAGGCGTTCATCGGCGGAAAGCGGCCCTGCCTGCGCTTTCATCACCCCGGTTTCGAGCGTCTTCTGAATGGCTGCCGGCGTCATGGTCTTCAGCACGGAAATCTGAGGGATGCGTCCATCCGCTCCGGCCGCCGAATCGTGGCAGGATGCGCAGTGCTTTTGAAACAGTTGAGCCGCATAAGGATCGTCTGCGGCGCGGCTAATGAAAGGCGCGATCAATAAAAGGCAGCAGAATCTCATCGCGGTCCGCCTCTACGCCTGGTTGGCGTACCCAGGGAGTATATCAGGGGCGACCTGGCCATCAAGCGATCCGGCCGCATTTTGAAGTACAATCGCCCTGTTCGAGAACAGCACCTTGGGGGTGACCATGAAAGCTCTTTTTGTCCTTGCCGCACTTCCTCCCTTCTACGCCTTGCCCGCATTCGCGCAGACGGCCGAAGAACTGATCCACGACGGGATGAATCCGGAGAACGTCCTTACCCACAGCATGGGCTATGACCGTAAGAGCTACAGTCCCCTCGAACAGATCAACAAATCGAACATCAAGCGACTGGTGCCCCTTTGGAGTTCGAGCTTGATGAATGACGAAGGGGAACTGGCTGCCCCCACTGTGTACAACGGCGTCATGTATGTCATCAACGGGAAGTGGACCTTCGCCATTGACGTCGAGACTGGGAGGCAGATCTGGCGGACGCCCGTAAAGCTGGAGCCTGGGGTGCAGCGGGCGGCGATCAATCGTGGCGCGCCCGCCATCTATCACGGCAAACTTTTCCGCGTGACCATCGATAATCATCTGCTCGCGCTCGATATGAAAACCGGCGAAGAGGTATGGAACCAGAAGTTTGCAGACTTGAAGGACGGCTACTA
>CAYMHP010000183.1:0-12660 GCA_964390225.1 uncultured Solibacteraceae bacterium | reverse complement strand
GACTTGTGAAACGAGGCGAGTAGGCCGAAGTGACTTTCCTTGCGACAGAGTGTTTTTGATCGGGCATCACAGGCTCGTTCGGCTGAGATTCTGGAGACCGAAGGTCTGTTCCGCTACTCGCGACATCCCAATTATCTTGGCGATCTGGTGGCGTTCTCACAGGGCTGTGCATGATTTCCGGGGCGCTGGTGACCGCCATCGTTCCGGCCCTATGCTCGCCGGGTTTGTGCTCGTCCACATTCCTGTGCTCGACAGCCACTTGCGTGAGCACTATGGTGCCGCGTTCAATGCGTAGGCCCGCCGCATGCGAAAGCTAATTCCGTTTGTGTACTGAAGCGCCGGTGACTGGACATCTTATTGATGGGGCTTTCGACGAACTTGGCGTCGCAGGGCTTACAAGGGCTTGACTCTGGAGTCAACTCCAGATTGTAGAGTAATTGTGGGAGCAAGAAAAGCAGTGAGCCATGCGGCAAAGATAGGACAAGTGGCCAGCGAAACCGGGCTCAGCATCGACACGATCCGCTTTTATGAAAAGCAAGGATTGCTGAAGCGATCGCCTCGAACTGAAGGCGGCTTCCGTCTCTTCGGAGCCGGCGAGATTGAAACTCTGAAGTTTGTCCGTAGAGCTCAGGAATTGGGATTCTCCCTGAATGAGATTCGTGAGCTTTTGATCCTGCGAGTGGACCACGTGCCGGCCTGTTCGCACGTAAAGGAACTGCTGAATCAGAAGCTGACAGCGGTCGAGCAAAAGATCACGGAGTTACGGAGCCTGGAACTGAGCCTGAAGCGCGCTCTCCGAAAATGCAAGCAAGAGTTGAAGACTGCGACCCCCGGTCACGAGAACTGCTGTCCGGTACTGGAGGAGATTACGCTAGCCGCACGCAGCGGAGCGAAACATGAAAATTGAGATCCTATATTTCGATGGATGTCCGAACTACAAACCCGCCGTTGAACGTGTACAGCAGGTGCTGGCGGAAGAGGGCCTTGCCGCGGAGGTCCTCGAAGTGAATGTGAGGGAGCCATCGATCGCCCGAGGGCTTGGATTCCTTGGCTCACCCAGCATCCGTGTGAACGGGCTGGATATCGAGCGGGAGGCAAGAACGGCAGGCGCGTACGGCATGATGTGCCGAACATACGCGGTGAACGGCCGAAGAGAAGGATTGCCGTCATGCGAGATGTTGCGCCAAGCGATGCGTGAGAAGAATTCCAATATGGGTGTGGCGCAAAAGTGCTGAGGTCGTCGGCCAGGAAGGAACCGACGGAGCGCGCTTCTGAATGGCAGTAACGTTATTTAGGAAGACACATGGCTAAGGAACCGATATTGACTAGAACTCGATCCGAGTCGGTCAGGGGAGCGGGGACTGTAGCCGCAAGCCTCGCCGCGATCGGAAGTGTCCTGGCTGCATCCAGTTGCTGCCTTCCACTTCTGCCGTTCCTGATGGCAGCGGGTTTGGCCGGCACTTCAGCATTTCTAACGGAGATTCGACCATATCTGTTGGGCGGATCCATCGTTTTCATCGCGTTCGGGTTCTACCAAGCGCGGCGCGCGCGAAAATGCAGTCGTCGCACAAACATTGTTGCCTCGGTTCTGTTATGGGTATCGGCGGGTTTCGTCTTGACCTCAATTCTGTTCCCTCAAATCATGGCGAACGCAATCGCTGGCCTGAGCCCGCGGTGATTTTATGAAGGGGAAGTACATCATCGGTGCGGTTCTGGTCCTGTTGGTGGTTGCGGCAGTTCTCTACCTGTATAGTGGGGGCCAGACCCCCGCCGGTCAGCCCCCGCTGCAAAATCTCACTGCCCAGAGCGCCGGTGAAATCAAGAATCAGTTCAATGCAGCCAAGGGTGACGTTCGAATCCTGTTGCTCTTGTCGCCAACTTGACCAGTATGTCTGCAGGGGGCCTCTGCATTCGATCACATGATGGAGGAACTTGCGGCTAAGCAAGCGCGGATTTTCGTTGTGTGGGAGCCAGTGCTGGTCACCGATTGGTCATCGCCTTCCACGGCAACGCTGGACCGCATTTCGATCACGCAGGCTGTACAGTTCTGGGACAAAAAACGGCTGATTTCACATTCGATGGGTGAGCATGATCGTCGCAGCGTCGTGTGGGACCACATCGCTGTCTATCAGCGGGGTACTGTCTGGGAAGCGAGGCCGCCGGAGCCACTCTATAGCGGCGGGCCAGTGGTTCGAGTGATCGACGAAGCACGGTCCGCTCTGTCACAAGCTCTAAGCGCGGCTCAAGCTCAACACGTTGGGGCGAAATAAGAAATCATGGACGTGAAGACCGCAATTCAAAACGCGGACGCAGAGGCACTGCGGCAACTCCTGGCGGAGGACTCATCGCGCGCCAACGAACTCATCCGCTGGGGAGAACGGAAGCCGTGCTTCACGCATCCGCTCCATTTTGTTTCGGACATGCTGTTTCAGGGCACGCTACCACAGGGAAAGGAAATCCCGCTGGTCGACGCGCTGCTTGGTGCTGGCGCCGACTTGGACTTCCAGAGTAGCCGGAAGGACGGGAAGATGGGCGACACGCCCCTGATCGGAGCGGCGAGTCTCGGAGCCGAAGAGGTTGGGCTCCGGTTGTTAGCCGCCGGCGCCAAGCCGGACCTCCGCGGCCTGTTCGGTGAAACCGCGCTCCACTGGGCGGCAATGCTTGGTGAAGACCGGCTTGTGGCCAAGTTGATCAGAGGGTCGAACGTCAACCTACGAGATGAGGAGTACAACTCTCCGCCCTTGGGGTGGGCGATCCATGGCTGGTGTGAGCCACCGGCCGGAAATCACGGTCGCCAACGCGAAGCGGTCGCTCTGTTGGTCGCTGCGGGAGCGATCGTCGAACGGGAGTGGCAGGAACGGGAGAAGGTGCGCGCCGATCCAGAAATGCTCGCAGCGCTGGGCCACCGATCCTGAACGCTGGAACATCAACGCTGGAACATCAACGCTGGAACATCAACGCTGGAACATCAACGGTTGGCACTTCGCGGCTACAGTCGTAACAGCTCACCTGGCATTCGGCGCAGCGATGGCTGTCGTGCTCCGGAGAAATCACGGTTGCAAACCCGCATCTGCGGTGATGCATCCGGCCACCGCCGTCCGATGATACATTTAAGAACGATGGGGCTCTCACGATGTCCGGCGGCGCGGTTGGCGGTAATACTGCTTGCCGCCCTGTTAGCACAAGCTGCTGTGATGGCCCAATCGCCCACGAGAATCGACGTGTCAAAGCTCGGGCCGCAGGTCGGCGAGCGTGTGCCGGACTTCAGTTTGAAGGACCAGAACGGCAAAACATGGACACGCCAGTCGATTATGGGGCCGAAAGGTGCAATGCTCGTGTTTTACCGCTCGGCCGATTGGTGACCGTACTGTAAGACGCAACTGGTCGAGTTGCAAGGGCGGGTCACGGAACTTCAGGCGAAAGGGCTCGGTTTGGCGGCGATCAGCTATGACCCGGTCGAAACTCTGGCCGCCTTCAGCCGACAGCGAGGAATCACTTTTCCTCTACTGTCGGACGCTGGCTCCGAAACCATAAAACGATACGGCATCCTCAACACAGTGGTTGACGAGGCGCTTGGGCCGAACAAGGATGATCCGGGAGTCAAAGAGGAAACCCAAAAGTACGTGTCGGCGGTTGGCGTAAATCCAGTCATGAAAGGCATCGCGTTCCCCGGCACCTTTATCATTGACCGCAACGGCCGCGTTACCTCCCGGTTCTTTGAAGATTTCTACGTCGAGCGGAACACCGTTTCGAGCCTCTTGATGAGAGCCGGGGTTCATGGAGCATCGGTGGCGGCCACGAAAGTTTCCGCTGGACATCTTGATCTGATGACGTATCCGAGCGATCCCGCAGTAGCCGCAGGGAATCGTTTCTCGCTTGTCCTGGATATTAAGCCCGGTCCTGGTATCCACGTCTACGCGCCTGGCGCAAAGGGGTACCGCGCGATCGCGTTGAATATCGCGCCTCAGCCCGGCATCCGAGTGCTTCCAATACAGTTTCCGGCCTCACAGACATACTTCTTCAAGCCGCTAAACGAGCATGTGCCCGTCTATCAGAAACCCTTTACGGTGCTGCAGGAAGTGATTTTGGAGGGCACGCCGCAGGCGCAGGCGGCGCTGCGTGGAAAAGAGAATGTGACGTTGACGGGCACACTCGATTACCAAGCGTGCGATGACAAGCAGTGCTTCAATCCCGCTTCCGTGCCGCTCTCTTGGACGCTGACGTTGAAGTCCCTGATCCGCGAGCGGCCGGACCTGAAGAAGTAGTGCGATGTCCCCTGACTGATCGAGGAGCACTCTTTTTCTCTGGGGCGTTCTGAGCGAGCCTCACCGCAGGTTCAATCCAAGCTGCCATCCTGGCGTTACTGATGTCCGGGCGGCACCAAGTTGTTCATTCGCAGGTACTCCACTATTTGCCCTTAGTGGTCCCAGGTGTGCTAGAGAAAAATCGTCGCTGGATCAAGTCGCGTAGCGGGCGAAGCCGAACTTGCTAGCAGGCCTCTTTACCTCAGAGCCTGCTGCAAGTCAGCGATCAGATCATCCGAGTTCTCCAGTCCAATTGAAGCTCGCAGGAGATTTTGCGGCGTTTTGGTGGAGGGACCTTCGATGGAGGCGCGGTGCTCGATGAGGCTATGCGGACCACCGAGGCTAGTGGCGCGTGTAAACAGCCCCACCCGCGCCGCGACTGCCATCGCGGCGTCGCGGCCACCGCGCACCTGGAAGGACAACATACCTCCCCAGCCCGACATCTGCCGTCGGGCGATGTCGTGCGCCGGATGATCGGGCAGCCCTGGATAATGCACCCGTTCCACTGCGGGGTGTTTCTGCAGGAATTCCGCGATCGCTTGGGCGTTCTGACAATGCGCGCGCATGCGCCAGGGAAGGGTGCTCACACCGCGCAGCGCCAGCCAGCAGTCGAAAGGCGATGGCGCCGCTCCGCCGAACATCAGCGCCTTTCGGGCTCTCTCGAAAAGATAGTTGTCGTATCCGGTGACGAGCGCGCCCCCGGTCATGTCGCTGTGGCCGCCAATGTACTTTGTGGTCGAGTGCCAAATCATGTCGATACCACAGTCGAGTGGGCGCTGAAGGACAGGTGTCGTGAAAGTGCCATCGCAGACCGTAATGGCATTGGCGGCTCGGGCCATGCGCGCCACGGCTGCGAGGTCAGTGATCTGGAGGAGCGGATTCGAGGGTGTCTCGATCAACACCAGCCGCGTGTTCGGACGCATCGCCGCTTGTACCGCGCCAAGATCCGTCATATCGACATAGGTGGTTTCGAGCGGCCACTTGGCAAACACGCCACCGATCACCTGGCGGAGGCCGAAGTAGACATCAGCGGGTGCGACGATGTGGTCCCCCGGCTCCAGGCCTTGCAATAACGATGTGGCCACGGCAAGCCCGGACGAGAAGGCCAAGGCCTCCTTTCCGCCTTCTAGCGACGCGAGGCATTCTTCCAGGGATTGGCGCGTCGGATTACCCTCCCGCGAATAACTGAATCCCAGGGGATATTCACCATCAGGGCCGCGCTCGAAAGTCGTGGAGAGGTGAATCGGCGGGGTCACTGCCCCTGTCGCGGGATCGGTCCGCCGCCCTGCATGCACTGCTAGGGTTTCCATTTTTAGTACAGGAACTTTCGATTTCGGCTTCATCTGCATATCTTGGTGTACCCCAATTTGTTTATTCAGCGTTTGAGCAGCTCTCGCGGATCTTGACCGTCGGCTTGACATGCTCAATTAATCTATTGAATACTTTATCAGTGAGAGACGTGGGACTGCCAGCGTGGTCCCATGACAAGAATGCGCATGCAACAGGTAGACGTCCAAACGCTGCAAGCCTGGCTCGCCGTGGGCCGCCCCGTAACAGTGCTAGATATTCGCCTCCCCGCAGACCGTGCCCAGTGGTTCATTCCGGGAAGCATTCATGTGAACGCCTATGATGCCCTGAAAGCTGGTGACCTGGAGGCGCTGAAAGACGTGGACCTACCGAGGGACCGTCCCGTAGTGACCATTTGCAACGTCGGAAAGGTCAGCCAGATCGCGGCGGAGCGGCTTCATGAGCGCGGTCTGGACGCGAGTTCGCTCGCGGGCGGGATGAAGGCGTGGAGCCTTGCCTGGAATACCGCGGAGGCGGACCTAAGAAAAGCGACGGTGCTGCAGGTGCGGCGGACCGGCAAAGGATGCCTTTCCTACATCGTGGGTTCGGCGTCCGAAGCGGTCGTCATTGACGCGTCGGTGCAACCGGACGTGTACCTGAGTCTGGCGGCTGAGCGCGGATGGACCGTTCGTTATGTCGCTGATACGCACGTGCACGCCGATCATCTGTCGCGTTCGCGGGTTTTGGCGGAAGCAGCCGGCGCAACACTGTTGCTTCCGGCTCAGAACCGCGTCGCCTTCCACTTTGTTCCGGTAAGGGACGGCCGGCAGATTGAATTCGGGCGCTCCAGGATTACCGTCTTGTCTGCACCCGGCCATACCATGGAAAGCACCTGCTATTACCTCGACAGAGAGGCATTGTTCACGGGGGACACGCTGTTTATTTCAGGCGTCGGCCGACCAGACCTACAGGCGTCTCCGGATGAAGCGCGGCAGAGAGCGCGGGTGCTGTATCGCTCGCTGCGGCGCCTCATGGAGCTTCCCGCTGACACGCTCGTGTTTCCGGGGCATGCTTCTGAACCTCCTGCCTTCGACCGGAAGCCGATTGCAGAGCGGCTCGGTCAGATCAGCACCAGGATTGCCGGATGGCTGCGCAGCGAGGAGGATTTCCTGGCTGCCATTCTCGATCGTATTCCGCCCACTCCGCCGAATTACCTTCGGATCGTGGAGCTGAACGAGGCCGGGACTATGCCGGAAGGCGACGCCTCGGAACTCGAAGCGGGAGCAAATCGCTGTGCGGTTTCTTAGCCATACAGCACAGCCTGGCGCAAGCCCGGTTCGCCTTGGCCTCCGTGCCAACCGGGAACAATTCGCGCTGCTGGTCGCGGTGAACGCCTTCGTCGGCGCTACGGTCGGCATCGAGCGCGTGCTGCTGCCGCTGCTCGCCGAACGCGACTTCGGGTTGGCGTCGCGGGCGGCCATTCTTTCCTTTATCGTGACCTTCGGGCTGGTCAAGGCCATCGCGAATCTCTTCGCTGGCCGGATCTCGGAGCAGTGGGGACGGAAAAAGGTCCTGGTCGCCGGCTGGCTGTTTGCGCTTCCCGTGCCTGCCATCATTCTGCTCGCGCCGTCCTGGAGCTGGGTCGTCCTCGCCAACGTGCTGCTCGGCATCAACCAGGGCCTGTGCTGGTCCACAACCGTCATCATGAAAATCGACTTGGTCGGGCCCGAGCGCCGGGGATTGGCGATGGGCCTGAACGAGGCCTCGGGGTATCTTGCCGTCTCAGCCGCCGCCTTCTTGTCCGGATATCTAGCGAGTTCTTTGGGCCTGCGGGAGACGTTGTTCTGGATGGGCGAGATCATCGCTGCATCGGGGCTTATCATCTCCGCTGTTTTCGTGCGCGAATCCCTTCACCACGTCCGTTTCGAGGCGCGGCAGACGACGGGGGGACATCAGCGCAGCTTCGCGGAGATTCTGCTGCTGACGAGTTGGAAGGACCGGGCGCTATTCGCAGTGAGCCAGGCCGGGATGGTCAACAATCTGAATGACGGCATGGCCTGGGGGCTGCTGCCGCTTTATTTCGCGGCGCGGGGCCTCTCGCTCGGACGCGTCAGCTTTCTCGCGGCCCTGTATCCGGCGGTTTGGGGCAGCATGCAATTAGTGACTGGCGGGCTTTCGGACCGGACAGGCCGCAAATGGATGATCGCCCTCGGCATGCTGGTGCAGGCTGCCGGCATCGCCCTTTTTGTCGCGGGCAAGAGCTTCGCGCCTTGGGCTGTTGCGGCCGTGCTCCTTGGCCTCGGGACTGCGATGGTCTATCCTACGCTGTTGGCCGCGGTCGGCGACGTGGCGCATCCAAGCTGGAGAGCTTCGGCTGTTGGCGTTTACCGCCTTTGGCGCGACGGCGGATACGCGGTCGGCGCTTTGCTTGCCGGGAGCATCGCCGACGCCCTGGGCGTGCGGTGGGCCATCGGCGTAATCGGCTGCCTGACGTTCCTGTCTGGAGTGATTGTGGCAAGCGTTATGTATGAGACCCGTCAGCGCGTGGGAGCATCGCAATGAAAAAAGATCTTTATGAACAACTGTCCCGCATAGGCAAGGCCGTCGCCAGCCCGGCGCGGCTGCAGTTGCTGGACCTGCTGTGCCAGGGGCCGCGAACGGTCGAAAGCCTCGCGCGCGAGGCAGCCCTGACCTTGGCGAACACATCGCAGCACCTCCGCGTCCTGCATGCCGCGCGTCTCGTGGAAGCCGAAAAAGCGGGCCTGTTCGTGACCTACCGTCTCGCGGACGAGTCCGTCTGCGGCTTATTCCAGGACATGCGGTCGCTCGGGGAGAAGCGGCTTGTCGAAGTCGAGTCGATCCTGAGGCAATTTCGGGAAGCGCCGGACTCGCTGGAGCCGGTCGAGAAAAAGACGCTCGTGGACCGCGTCCGCAAGGGACAGGTGATCCTGCTCGATGTGCGCCCCGAGCAAGAATACCGCGCTGCGCATATTTCCGGCGCGGTATCGGTGCCGCTGAAAGAGCTGAACAAGCGTCTCTCGAAGCTTCCGCGCGGAAAAGAAATCGTGGCTTACTGCCGCGGTCCCTATTGCGTCCTCGCTGGCGAGGCCGTGCGGCTGCTGAAGGCGAAAGGTTTCCATGCGATGCGGCTGGAAGACGGCGTTCCCGAATGGCGCGCGCAGGGACTTCCGGTCGTCGGCGGCGAGGAACCGAGATGAAGTTCTGGCGTTGTAGGCAAACAGCTAGCTCTTCAGCAGAACGAATCATCGGCCTCAAAAACAGTAGTGATCCTTATCAGCTTTAACTTCATCATCAGTGCCACAGGCTTCAGTCGCGAGTCGCGACGGCGGAAAGCACACCGAGTCTGGTGCGATCGTCGTGAGTGCCGCCTTGATGCGCTCGGTGAAGCCGATGGCACTATAGTGTTCGCGTATTCTGATATCGCTCTCGATATCGGTCATAACTGTTCTCCATGAAGGGCGTTTATTTCGGGCACAAGGTTTAAGGGCAAGGCTTATCTTCTTCAGAGCTCTCGCTCGAACTCTGCGATCAAAGCCGCTAATGCCTCAGGCTGTTCATTCGTAATGAGGTGGCCGCCGGGCAACCGTTCGATCCGCAGGCCGAGCTTGCCCAATCGTTGCTCGGCCAGGTCGACCTGCCGATGTTCAAATGGATCTTCATCGCTGCCGCCCACCAGAAAGGGGAATTGATCGCGATAAGCATTGAAGAGCTGACCAAAGTCGAGCCGATCGCCCTGCGCTTTGTGATCCGCCACGAAGCCCGCCGCGGCGGCGAGGTAGAACAGGCCGTCGTGACGGTCCATGGTGCTATGGACTTCGCGCAGTTCGGCGTCCGTTATGTGATAGCCACTGGACCACATCTTCTTTATGCCGGGCGTTCTTTTGAACCACGCGAAAGGAAGGCGCCCGCGGGCCTGCTTGGGGAGGCGCCGTAGCATGGGCGTCGTGTACCAGGGGTGGGAGTGCCCGTCGGTGAAGAGCCCTCCATTGAAGATGAAGACTCCGCGTATGTCCGGCCCACCTGCGGGTTCGCCCCGCTGTAAGCGCTCAAGCCGACGCCGCAGGTGCTCCAGAACGACAAGAGACGAAAAGTCGAAGGCGACCAGCGTCGTAGACTGGACAGATAAATCCCGCCAGATCGCTTCAACGAGATCTGTGCGCTCGGCGGTGGAATACGCGTAGTCTTGCGGCTTGTCGCTATCGCCCATGCCGACATAGTCGAGAAAGAGCTTTGGCATCTCGGCAGCGTTCGGCAAATGCGGCCGAACTTTCGCCCAGCCGAATGAGCCGTCGGGAAATCCCGGCAGGAATGAGACGGCCTTCGCACGGTCGCCTTCCTGGCGCAGGAAAATCCTGAGCGGCGCGTCTCCTCCAGCAACAATAGCGCGAGCTTTCGGGTCGAAGCCGACTCGCTCGCCACCTGCGAACCAGGCTTCAGCAGAGGGAGTCTCGCCGCCGGCAGCAGTTTCTAAGAGATCGTGCATATCGGTTCTCCTTTCGTGGTCTCGACTACCTGCTGCCCGCTGGGCGCAACAGGAAATAGAAAGCGACAACGTGCGTGATCATCAACAGGGGCACGTAGATGATCGCGATCGCGTAGGTGTTGCCCAGTTGCCCCGCCATCGCCGGAAGGCCGGTCTGAATGGCGTGGTAATAATCGATGATGATGTCAGTCGTCCCGGCGACATTGAAGGCGACGACGAAGAACCAAAACAGCGCACGTATCTTTGCGCTGAGAAGGGCCAGAATGGCCAGCACTCCCGTGGCGAAGTCGCCGTAGGCGGCGAAGCTGGCGAAGCCGGCGGGCAGATTCGGGCCTACGATACCCGGAAGGATAAAGACGAGCCCGAAAAATCGAAAGCTGTGCAGTGTAGCGATTGCGCGCTGGGCATCGAATCGGTCCATCGCCGTTAGCCTCGGCCAAAAGTAGACGCCGAAGCACAGCAGCCACGCGACATAACCCAAAACGAGTTGAATTCGGAAGAGAGTTTCTGAGGACATACTGGCCTCCTACTTGAAAAACCCGGAGTTCTTTTGGAAGAACTCCTCCAGCGTCTGCGGATTCCTGCCGGTGACCGCACGTACCGTGTCGGTAGCCTGGTACCGTTGCTCACCCTTGCGGAAGCTCTGCCAAAGATGGGTCAGATGATCGAGCGCGTGAGGATTGATCCGCTCCTTCACCGCATTGGCCCACTGTTCGTCCGTGATCGAGACGTATCGAATCGGCCGTCCGAGCGCTCTCGCTAAGGCCTCGATCATCTCTCCCACGGTGGGAGTTGCGCTGACCAGAGGGTACACGCTCTGAGAAGGCAGGTCCGATTTGGCCAGCAAGGCCGCGGCTACGCGGGCTACATCTTCCGCGCCGGCGAGTGGAATCACAGTCTTATCCGCGCCCCACGGCAGGAACGCGGTATTTTGCTCGGCGACACTCCGGCCGAGAAGAGCCCTGACGTTTTCGTAATAGGGTGGTGCCTGAACGTGAGCGGCGCCCACCTGCGCCCAGTCGAAGATCCGGTCGGCCAGCCGATGCTGCAAATTCCGGAAGCTGGGAGCATATCGGAGGTCGCGAAAGTCGGGCTCGCCAGGGATACCCTGAAACTGCGAATTGTTCACCACCAGTTCCAGGCCAGCATCGCGAGTGGCTGCGGCGAAGATCGTAGCTGCTTCAATCAGCCCGTCGGCAACCGGGTAGGTAAAGTAGGCCCGCTTGACGTTCTGTATGACGGCCTGGACGGAAGCCGGGTCCAGCAGATCGCCCTCAACCACTCCGCCACCCTTCTGACGCAGCTCATCGGACCTCGAATCGAGCTCATGAACGAGAGCGCGCACCGGAATGCCTTGTTCCAGCAGAAGATTTGCTACCAGCCGTCCGGTCGAGCCTTGCGCTCCACCGGCGGCGCCTGTAACTAAGATTGGATGCGACATGGGAAGTTCTCCTTTCGCTTCATAGGATGACGTTAATCATCCTATAGATGCGGGTTTTTCTTCCATCCAGTCGAGTCGGCCCCAAATGGTTGCTTTTTAAGGATGATCTGCAGCATCCTATAGTCGTGCGCTATCTTCCCGAACATAAACTCGAGACGCATCGAAAGATTGTGAAAGACGCCTCGCGGCGGGTCCGGGCCGAAGGCTTAAGCGGTGCCGCGGTTGCGGCCGTTATGAAAGACGCCGGCCTGACCCACGGGGGCTTTTACAAGCATTTTGGGAGCAAGGACGACCTGCTCCTGGAGTCGCTTCGCGAGGGCTTCCGGGAAATCGAGGATACTCTGGCTCATGCTGCTGAACACTCCCAGGCCGGACAGGCCTGGAAGGCCATCGTAAAGACTTATTTGAGCCTGGAACTTTGTGAACATCCCGAGCGCGGCTGCCCCCTGGCGGCACTTTCGCCGGATCTGGCGCGGGCCGATAAGAGGATGAAGCCGCAGATTGTGGCGGAGCTGGTGAATTACAAAGGCCGAATGTTGCCGTTCATGCCTGGCCGGCGAACGGCGGATAAAGAGCGGGCTTTCTTTGTGATTTTTTCAACCATGATCGGGGCGGTTGACCTTGCTCGAATTCTGCCAGATCGCGCAATGCGAGAGAAGGTGCTGGCGGGAACAAGAGATTTTCTCTTGCGTAGTTTCTGATCTCGGCAATTCGGGAGGCCCAGCTCGTAAGCTTCGATGAACTCGGGCCCGAAATTGATGGCGCTGTTCTTTTTCTACTTGGTCGACATCCAGGAGGTTTCCGTGCCGTGCGCGAGGTTCGAGGGCAAGCTGGAAGAATCGCCCGCTTGACCAGCCCGTCAGCAGTTCCGTATTGCTGTCTATAGGCGGTCGCGAGGGGGGCAAAGAGCCGGCCCTGGACCTCGGACATCGTAAGCACCGGAAGAAAGACAAGCGTAACGATGAAGGTGGCGTAGACTATATCGCGACTTTTCATCGTAACTTTTCCCCCTGCGAGCCGTTCGCCCATGATCCCGGAACCAACCACAGCAGCAAGCAGGAAAGCGGTTCCGACCAGTTCTGCCACAAGGCGACGCATGACCATTTTCAACTCCGCCCTATGCG
>CAYMHP010000182.1:0-12678 GCA_964390225.1 uncultured Solibacteraceae bacterium | reverse complement strand
GCAGCATGGCATGGACCTGAGCCGGGCGCTCGAGACATACACGGTGCTGACGATCGGCGATGGCCTGGTGACCGTAATCCCCGCGCTGATGATCTCGATTTCCGGCGGCCTGATTGTGACACGCGCCAGCTCCGACGAGCGTCTGGGCACCGACTTCGGAACGCAATTATTCGGCAGCCCTCAGCCCCTGATGCTTGCCAGCGGGGTGCTGGTGATTCTTGGGTTGTTCCCCGGCTTGCCGACGATTCCGTTCATCGCGATGGGTGGCGGCCTGGGCGCGGTGGCATGGAATCTCCGCAAGAAGGAGGCTGCCGCGGCGCGGGCCACCGAGGCGGTCAAGCCCGCGGCGGTGGCCAAGGAGAACCTGGAAGGACTGCTGCGCGTCGAGCCGCTCGCCATCGAGATGGGCTTGGGCATCGTAAAGTACGTTGCCGGCGGCCAGGAGTCGCCGCTCATCAAGCGCATCTCTGGTATTCGGAAGCAGCTTGCGGGCGAACTCGGGTTCCTGTTAGGGCCGGTGCGCATTGTCGACAACATCTCGCTAAAGGCCCACGAATACGTGATCCTGCTGAAAGGCGCGGAGGTGGGGCGTTACGAACTGCCCGCCGGCTGCGAGCTGGCGATTCCCGTCGGTAAACCCGAGGCTCCTCCAGAAGGTAAACCGACGCGCGACCCGGCATTCGGCATGAACGGGTGGTGGATTCCTGCGGACGCGGCGGAACGCGCGCGGCGCGCGGGCTTCACGGTGGTCGATCCAGTCAGCGTGATCGGCACGCACCTGACGGAGGTAATCCGGCGGCAGGCCCAGGAGCTGCTGTCGCGCCAGGACACCAAGAAGATTCTCGACCGCGTAGCGGTGGAACATCCGAAGGTGGTCGAAGATTTGGTCCCCAAACTGCTCCCGCTTTCGGCTGTGCAGCGCGTGCTTCAGAATTTGCTTCGGGAGCGGGTTTCCATCCGCGATGCCGTCACGATTCTCGAAGCGCTCAGCGAGGCGGCGGCCACGACGCGCAATCCGATTCTGCTTACCGAATATGTGCGCCAGGCGCTGCGGCGGATCGTGGTGAAGCCCTTCCTGAGCGCCAACGGCGAGCTGCCGGTCTATCTGCTCGATTCCGGCTTGGAACAGAGTGTGGAATCGGCGGTCGAGCACGGCGAGCAGAACAGCCACCTTACGCTGAATCCCACCGCTTTGCGCGACGTTCTACGGCGAATCACGGCGAAGCTGGGAAATCCGGAAACGCCTGTCGCCGTGGTGGCCAGCTCCGGATCGCGCTATTTCTTCCGGCAGATGGTCGAGCCGACCCTGCGCAACGTTTTCTTCCTCTCGCATAACGAGATTCCAACGGAAACCAAGATCGTGTCCTTAGGAGTGATCCAATAAGATGCCCGCTCCGGAAAAGAACTCGCGGCTATTTGTCAAATCGTATTTCGCTTCGACCATCGAGGACGCGATGGAACAGGCTCGGGTGGAGCTTGGGCCGGAAGCGCTCCTGCTGAACACGCGGGAAGCACCGCCGGAAGGCCGCCATCGCGGCGAGTATGAGGCAGTGTTCGGCTGCCGGCAGGCGGCCGGTAGTTCCTCCACGGCGCTGGTGCCGGTGAACGATCCGGTCGAGGACCTGCGCAAGCGGATGGAAGAGATTCGCGAAATGGTGGCGCGCATGAACCCGGCACATGCCGCCGCGCGCGCCGGCTCGGTCGCGGATGCACTGGTGGGTGCGGGTATGGCTCCGGCCCTCGCGGTAGCGATCGACGTGGCGGTGCAGCAGCGCCTGCGAAGTCAGAGCGTGATGCAACTCGGGCGAGTGCGGCCGATTACCGAATGGGATCCAGCGACTGTGTTGCGGGAAACGGTGCAGGAGCTGGAAAGCCGCTTCGAAGTTGCCCCCGCGATTGGCCGCATTACGGCCGTGGTTGGGCCCCCGGGATCCGGGAAAACTACCGCTCTGGTGAAACTGGCGGTGGCGAAAGGCTTGAGCGAACGCCGGCAGGTGCGCATTATCTCGACCGATCACTACCGCATCGCGGCCGCGGCGCAACTGGAAACGTACGCAGAGATTCTGGGCGTCCCGTTTATCCTTGCGGAGACCACGGCGGCTCTGGCACACGCCATCGATTCCGCACCCGAAGATGCCCTGCTGTTCATTGACACCCCTGGGTTCACCGCAGCGTCCCTTCGGGAGTTGGGCGGCGACCTCGCGGACTTCATCCGGAGCCGTCAAGAAATTGACACGCATCTGATTTTGACGGCTGCCATGCGGCCATCGGACTTGCGGCGGATAGTGGAACTGTTCGAGGAGTTCCGGCCGGCCAAGCTCTTCTTTTCCCACCTCGACGAGACAGACTCTTCGGCACCAATACTTTCCGAGGCCGCACGGAGCGGGATACCGCTCTCCTTCTTTTCTACAGGTCAGTTGATTCCTGAGGATCTGGAGCCCGCCTCGAAGGCCCGAGTGATCCAGTTGTTGGTACGCGAATTGCCACAGCCCTGCGAGGCGGTCGCATAAACGCGAATGGCAACGAGCCCGGCAGACTATCGCGGCACATACGACGAGGCGAGCACACTGAGGCGGGAAGCGCTGGTCATGCAGCACCTGCCGCAGGTCCGCCTGATCGCGCGCCGCATTCACGAGCGGCTTCCGTCGCATATCAGTCTCGACGACCTGGTCTCCTCGGGTGTAATCGGGCTGCTGGCTGCCATCGACAACTTTGACGAATCCCTGAACGTCCAACTCAAGACCTATGCGGAGCGCCGCATCCGCGGCGCTATCATGGACAGCCTGCGCGAAATGGACTGGGCGCCGCGGGACACGCGCAAGCGCTCGAAGACCATCGAAGCGGCGATTCACAAATGCAAGCAGCGCCTGGGCCGCGAGCCCGTGGAAGAGGAAATTGCCGCCGAGCTCGGAATTGCACCGGCGGAGTATCAGCGCTGGCTCAGTGACATTCAGGCCATCGACTTACAGCCGATGGAAATCGTCGGGCCGGACGGACGCCGCTCCGACCTGTTGCGCATCGTGCCCGACCCCGACGAAAACTGGCCGTCCCACGTTGTAGAGCGCTCGGAGTTGGAACGCATCCTGGTCCTGGCGATTGAGCGCATGCCCAAACTCGAACGCACCGTTCTGAACCTGTATTATTTCGAGGAGCTCAGCCTCGCCGAAATTGCCAAGGTGGTGAACCTGCACCTGTCGCGCATCGCCCAACTGCGCGTTCAAGGAGTGCTGCGACTGCGCAGCCACCTGCAAAGGGTCTGGCCGGTCGAGACCAGGAGAAGAGCATGAGCCCCACTTCCCCCGAGACCCAAGCCACCTCGCCGGTAACCGAGGCCGAGAGGAGCAGCGGCCGGGAATCGACGGCAACGCTGGAGCTTCTCATGGATATGGAGATGCCGCTGGTCATCCGCTTCGGAACCACCAAAATGCTGCTCGGCGAGTTGCTGCAGCTGGGCGCCGGGTCGGTAATTGAGTTCCCGCGCAAGCCGGACGATCCAGTGGATATTTTGGTGAACGGGCGGGTAGTGGCGCGTGGCGTGGTTGTCGTGGTGGGCGGGAATTACGGCGTCCGGATTAGCGAGGTCGCAAGCGGCCGCGACACGGTCGTAAACCGGGTGGCGTTGGCCGTGCCCGTCGAGGGGAACAACTGATGAACCTGGATTGGATTTTGAGTCCGCTTACCTGGTACGCAGTAGTGGCGCTGGCATTGATCGCCAGCCTGGTGGTCTTTGTCGTCACCAAGGTCGAAGTGATGCGGCTGCGCCGCGCAGGCGAGCAGTCGAGCGCGCTTTTGCGAGTGAAAATTGAACAACTCGAATCGGTGCTCACGCAGTTGGCCAACAAGCCCGCGCAGGAGGCCGAAGCGCTCCCGATGCAAGTCCTGAAACCGTCGCTTAACCTGACGCGCCGCGCGCGAGTGCTCCGCATGTACCGCCGCGGAGAATCGGCGGAGAGCATCGCCGCCGCTCTGGCAACTCCTCGCAATGAAGTAGAGCTTCTGTTGAAAGTTCAGCAATTCCTGGACTGCCGGAAGAACTAGTGTCCTGATTCCAAAGTTCCTTGATCTTTGCGGATGCAAAGTGAGGCAGGCTTCAGCCTGCGGCCGACTTCCAGTCAGCCGCTTGATTCGTTAGGCGCGCTGCAGGGCGGGCTGAAGCCCACCGCAGACTGAGTGTCTGCCCCACATCCGAGCTCTCCTCGAAGCCATCTGGCGCGCGGCATTGATCAAGGCATTTCGGAGACACAACCCTAGGACCACCGGCGTTGCTGACTCTATGCTACCCGGTCGGCGGCTGCTTCGAATCCGCGAAGCTTCATGATGAGGGTGGTGCGCTTGAGGCCGAGCAACTCGGCAGCCGCGGTTTTGTTGCCGCCCGTCCGTTTCAAGGCGCTCTCCAGAATGGCCCGCTCGAACTGGTTGACCGCAGTGGCGAAGTCGACCTGTTCGGGAAGCAGAACCGGCGGTTTCGCGGTTTCCACGGGCAGCAGTTTGTGCGACTCCGAGAGGCCAAAGTCGGCGGCGTGGAGAGTGGTGCGCAATCCGCTGAGCGCGATGGCCTTTTCCACGGCGTTTTCCAACTGCCGCACATTGCCGGGCCATGGCAGGCTCGAGAGCCGCTCGATGGCCTTGGGAGTGACCGTCTTAAGCGGAATTCCTTCGGCATTGCAGATCTTGGCGACGAAGTGTTCCACCAGCAGACCGATATCCTCGGTGCGCTTGCGCAGCGGCGGCATCTCGAGCGGAACCACGTTAAGGCGGTAGTAAAGATCCTCCCGGAACTTGCCCTGACGGACCTTCTCAAGGAGGTTAGTGTTGGTGGCCGCGATCACGCGAACGTCGATTTTGATCGTCTCGGAACTGCCGAGCCGTTGCAATTCGCGCTCCTGCAAGACCCGCAGCAACTTGGCCTGCAATTCGAGCGGCATCTCGCTGATCTCGTCCAGGAAGATGGTGCTCTTGTGTGCTTGTTCAAAGCGGCCGACGCGGTGGTTGGTGGCTCCGGTGAACGCGCCCTTGACGTGGCCGAACAGTTCCGCTTCGAGGAGAGTCTCGGGCACGGCGCTGCAGTTCACGGCCACCATGGGCGCGCCGGAGCGCGGGCTGGCGCTATGCAATGCGCGCGCGGCCATTTCTTTACCGGTGCCGGTCTCGCCGGTAATCAAAACTGTGCAGCGAAACGGGCCGACGAGGCGGATGGTGTTGGCCACGTCATCCATGGCGGCGCTGCCGCCGACGAGCCGCTTGCGCCATTCTTCGCTGTTATGGTTTCCGTGCAGCAGTTCGTCATTGCGCCGTTTATTGAAGCAGGCCTGCTCCAGCGAGTCAGCAACGGTTTCCCACTGCTCTTCACTGTGGCACGTATACGCCCCTTCGCGAACGAGTTCGACAGCTTCCCGCGCGCAAAGATCCGCGTCCCAAAAGACCACCGGAACCGCGGCGTCGATTCCCAGGAAGGCGTCGAGGAGCGTGGCGCGATCGTATTCGCCGCATGTGCCGCTTACCAGAACGCAGTCGGTGTTTCCGGACCGCATTTCGGCAATGACTTGCTCGGGCTCTGTCACTCTCGTTATGCCGATCTCAGGGACCTCGAAGCAGGACTGGGAATCTGCCAGCCACACGACTCGTTGAAGGGACATGTCTATTGAGTTTGTAGCCGGTCCGTGAAACGGATTCTAGGCCTCATTTAGGAAGTAAAGGTAAACTTTGCGATAGGCATGGTAAGGCCATCCCTACAGTTATTAACCCCATGCTTACCGATTTTCGGTATTGTACCTGCCGCCGTGGTATGGGATGCTTGCTTTGGCAAGCAGCTTGCAATAAAGGCGGCCTGGGTCTATGAAGATTCAAAATGACGGCATACAGGGATCAAACCCTATTGAGACAGGCCGAACGCAAAACACGCAGCCGGCCCGCGCCGCAAACAGGCTCGCCGGACAGAAGGTAGCCGGAACGGAAGGCGACTCGGTTGAAATCTCCGGCATCTCGGCGCACCTTGCAGAAACCAATAGCGCCGATGGCCAGCAGCGAGCGGCCCGCGTATCTCAACTGGCGGCGCTTTATGCGCGAGGCGAATACCGCACCAATGCCGCCGACCTGAGCAAGGCCATAGTCTCCCATGCGATTGGCGCCGCCGAAGGCAGCACCAAATGAGCGGCGACAACCCAGTAGTTTCCTGTATCGCGAAGGCAGAACGCCACGTCGCCACGGCGCGCGAGCGCTGGTCCGCGGCGAGTCTGGTGCGCTGCGAGGAATGTATCGAGGAGTTGCGGAAGGCTGCCGCCGCCATCGAGACGGCCCAGACGGAGGCGGGGTCAGGCACTGTCGCTCCGGGCGCCAAACGGCGGCTTCAACGGCTGCGAGGCGATCTCGAACAGCTTGCCCACCGCGTGGACGCTTCGCTCGCGTTTTGTCGAGGTCTGGCGTTGCGCGCCGACGAGCAACAATCCGCGCCCGTAACCATCGAAGGTTGATTTCATGCCAGGTCTTCTCGGAGCATTACAATCTGCCGGCAATGCCCTGACTGCCTATCAGCAGGCATTGAATGTGGTTCAGAACAACATCACCAACGCCTCGACGCCGGGGTATGCGACACAATCCGCGAACCTGGTGGCGCAGCCGTTCGACTATGCAGGCGGGCTCGCCGGCGGAGTCGCCGCGCAGGGTTTGTTGAGCGCGCGCGATGAGTACGCCGACGAAGAAGTGCGCCGGCAGCTCCAATCGCTGGGAGTTTACGAGACGCAGGCGCAGGCAACCAGTACGCTGGCCGCGAACTTCGACGCGACTGGAAACAGCGGTGTTCCCGCCGAATTGAACCAGCTCTTCCAAAGTTTTTCCGCCTGGGCCGTGACCCCCAATGATGTAACCGCGCGGCAGGGCGTTCTCAATTCCGCCTCGAATCTGGCCAACGGCGTGCGCGCGCTGGCGGCCTCGCTGGCGCGCACCGATCAGAGCGTTCTCGACCAGACGGGCCAGACCGTCCAGCAGATCAACAAGCTCACGGCGCAGATCCAGCAGATCAACGCCGAACAACTGCAGAATCGGAGGCAGGATCCAGGAATCGACGCGCAGATGCACTCCGCGTTGGAGCAACTCTCCCAGCTCGTGGATTTCACGCAACTCAAGCAGGCCGACGGAACCATTACGGTTATTTTGAGCGGCGGCGCGCCCCTGGTGATCGGCGATCAGCGGTATTCGCTATCGGCAAGCTCCAGCGTGCCGCCCGGCTCCGCGAATCCGCAGGCTCCCGAATCCAGCCAGATTTTGGACTCGCAGGGGAAGGATATCACCGGGCAAATCACCGGAGGCAAGCTTGCCGGTCTCCTGGACGTGCGAAACCGGATCATGGCGTCCCTGTTGGGAGACGGCCAGCAGGCGGGATCACTCAATCAGTTCGCAAAATCTCTCGCCGATACCATCAACGGCCTTCTGCAATCGGGAACCGTTTCCACGGCGCCCGGGTCTCCGAACGGCGCTCCGCTGTTCGCTTACAACAACGCCGACGCGACTATTGCCGCGTCGACCCTCACCGTAGATCCGAATATTACGACTGACCAGTTGGCTGCAGTCGACCGGAACGGGAACGCCAATGGGATCGCCTTGCAGCTGGCCTCATTGCAGACTTCCGCCGCGAGTGGGGGCATTAACGGCCAGACCTTCGGCCAGGCGTTCGCACAGATTGCATCCTACGTGGGGAACGAGAATTCAACCGCGAACACAAATCAGCAGGGACAGCAGGAGATCGTTGCTCAAACGCGCGATCTCCGCGACCACATTTCGGGTGTTTCTCTGGATCAACAGGCGGTCCAGATGCTGCAGTTCCAAAAGAGCTACCAGGCCGCTGCCCGCTTGATGACAGTCATCGACGGCCTTACCCAGACGTTAATGAATATCGTGCAGCCATAAGGAATCCGCATGTTACCTGTCACCGGCGCTACCGAACAATATCTGACCGATCTGGATCGGCTCAGCTCGCAAATGACGGACGTGCAGCGGCAGCTCACGTCGGGATATCGGGTAGGCAGTGTCGCCGACGATCCCGCCGCCGTCACCAGTATTCTGGAAACGCAGAGCAGAATCTCGCAGATCCAGCAGTCGCAGAAAAATCTGGGCAATGTCCAGACCGAATTGCAGAGCGGAGATGCGGCTCTCCAGCAGGCGATGAAGGCCGTGGAGACAGCGATTTCCATCGCAAGCCAAAGCAGTAGTCCCCTTTCCAATGCCACGCAGTACACGGTATTGGCGCAGCAGGTGCAGGGATTGCAGCAGACTTTGGTTAATCTTTCCGCGACCAGCGCGGATGGACGATATATCTTCAGCGGGGATCAGGATCAGCAGGCGCTGTATGCGCTCGACCCCACCCAGCCCAACGGAGTCGCTCAACTGGCGACGGCAACGTCTACTCGCTCCGTTACCGATTCCACAGGCACCCAGGTTTGGCTCAGCCGGACGGCCACCGACATTTTTGACGCCCGAAACCCCGACGGGTCATCGGCGACGGGGAACGTTTTTGCCGCGGTACAGTCGCTACTCACCGCTCTTCAGAACAACGACAGCGCCGGCGCGCTGGCCAGCATCAGTTCTTTGAAGGCCGCCGACGATCACCTGAACCAGCAATTGGGGTATTACGGCATCGGGGAAAGCAGGGTTACGGATGCAATCAACACTGCCGCTCAATCGCTCAATAGCGAGCAGCAGAACCTGAGCGGGATGCGCGACACCGATATGGCCGCCGCCGCGCTCCAACTTACGCAATTGGGCGTGCAGCAACAGGCTGCGCTCACATCGCGCGCCAAAATCAGCGGCGTGAATCTGTTCGATTTTCTGGCGTAAACGGAAGATGGGTTTACAGCCGCGGTCGCGGACCCGCGCCCTCACAGGACACGGCTGAAACACTCGTGCAACCCGCCCGTCACTGCGGTGGCTGAAGAATGATCGGAGTGCGTCTTAGCAGCGCCTCGCGGCCCTGTTCAGGCCGGCAGGGTGGGCCAGGTGTTTGAGCAGGTCGAGGCAGCGCCGGACGGGCGGATCGGACGCCAGCGGGTCGGGGGAGCTCAGCATTCCTTCGGTCACCGCCAGCAGCAGTTCCATCCTCTCCTCGTCCATGCCAGGGGCTTGGCTTAAACGGGAGAGTTGGCGGCTTTTCTGCAGTTCCCGGTGCAGCGAGGGCTCATCTCCGGAGGCCCACGCCTTCAGAATGCGCTCGGCCTGTAAAGCCGTGTTGAGAGCGAACGTAGTCTCTGAGACTGGCATCACCCCTCTTATCGGCGGGACTAACTATTATTTCCTAGAAGTTTGCAGCGAAAAATCGATGTGAACAGAGAGAACTGCGATGATCTACGTCACTCGTCTGAATCATACCTCCGTGGTTCTGAACAGCGACCTGATCGAGCACGTCGAGACGACCCCGGACACCGTCATCAGTCTCACGACCGGGCAGAAGCTGATGGTCCTGGAATCGGCTGACGAAATCGTTTGTCGCGTGGTGCAGTATCGCAGGTCCATCCTGATGCCGACGGCTGCCGATGAGCACCCGGCTGACGAACCCGGCAATGCCGCGGAGGGAGCATTAGGAACGAAGACCCATGGCCGACGCTAAGCCGGAAGCAGCCAAAAACGCAAAGAAAAAGGGTGGAGGATCGCGGCCGGACCTGGTAAGCATTGGCGGCCTGGTGGTCGCGATCGGCGGCATTCTCACCGGTCTTTTGCTCGAAGGCGGCAAGATCACCGATGTCGCGCAATTTACCGCTGGCCTGATCGTGTTGGGAGGCACCCTGGGGGCCGTGATGATAACGACTCCGATGTCCGTCCTGCTGCGCGCCGCGGGCAAATTGGGAGCGGTGTTTTTCGAGAAGACGCACTCCGCCGAGGACGTGATCGAAGAGATCATCGGCTATGCCACCCAGGCCCGCAAGCAGGGCATCGTCTCGCTGGAAAAGGACGCTGCGGCCATCCAGGACCCGTTTCTAAAAAAGGCGTTGAATCTCGCGATTGACGGCGTCGAAATGAGCCAGCTCCGGAATATCATGGAGCTGGAAATTCAATTGATGGAGCAGCGCGGCGAGGCCGAGGCCAAGGTTTTCGAAGCCGCGGGCGGCTATTCGCCAACCATTGGCATCATCGGGGCCGTGCTCGGCCTCATCCAGGTGATGAAGAACCTGGCGAACATCGACGAGGTGGGACACGGACTCGCAGTGGCCTTCGAGGACACCGTATACGGCGTGGCCGTGGCCAACATCGTGTTTTTACCTGTCGCGAACAAGCTGAAGGCTCGCATTCGCGACGACGTGCACATACGCGAATTGGCTCTCGAGGGTGTGCTGTCGGTCGTCGAGGGGTTAAACCCGAAACTGATTCGGACCAAGCTGGAAGCCTACGCACCCGCGCAGCCTGGCGCGGAGAAAAAGGCAAAGGCCAAAGCTCAACCGGCCGGGAAGCCCGTTTCCGCAGAGGGCTGATATGGCGCGAAGAAAAGCACACGCGGAGCATGAAAATCACGAGCGCTGGCTGGTTTCTTACGCTGACTTCATCACCCTGCTGTTCGCATTCTTCGTGGTGATGTTCGCCACCTCGCAAACCGACAAGGCTAAGGCCCAGCAAGTCTCCGAGGCCGTCAAAGAGGCGTTGGAGAATGGCGGCGTCAAGGCCGCCGTGCACGAAATCCTCGGTGGTACGGTCGACGACAGGGGCAAAGGCAATGCCCAGATGAGGGGCCCTGGAGGCGCTCAGAAGAGTGCTAAAGAGCCGCCGGCGCAGCCTGCCGAACTGGTCCCTTCCATGCAGTACCTGAGCAAAGAACTCGAGGCCGAGATCAAGGAAGGCAAGATCCAGGTGCACCTGGAGCCCCGGGGGCTCGTCATCAGCTTGCGGGAAGCGGCCTTTTTTCCTTCCGGTGACGATAGCATCAACCCGAGCGCGTATCCGATGGCCCAGAAAATAGCCGACCTCCTGACGAAACTGCCCAACCAGGTGCGGCTGGAGGGTCACACCGATTCCATCCCCATCCATACGGCGCGGTTTCGGAGCAATTGGGAGCTGTCGGCCGGCCGCGCAATCGCGATGTTGGAACTACTGACCGGCCGCTTCGAGTTTCCCAGAAGCCGCTTTGCAATCGCCGGGTATGCCGATACGGCTCCGGCCGATACCAATGAGACCGAAGAGGGGCGTTCGCATAACCGCCGAGTGGACGTGGTCATTCTGAATCAGCAGGCGCTCATCAAAGAACCGGCGGGGGGCGGCTCGAGTGCCGCGGCCGGAGACAAGAACCCGGCCGAGGGAGCGGCGCAGCGGCCGGGAGCTGCGGCGCCCGCGTCGAAACCGGCTGCTGCGGCTCCGGCCAGCCCTCCAGCGCCCTCCCGCCCGTAACGGCGGTTCAATTGCACGGGGTTCCGAGTCTATGCCCAAGCTGGCAACCGTCTATTTCAACGAACTGGAGTATTCCGAGGAGGCCGTTTTCGAATTCGCCGCCGGCATCCCTGGGTTTGAAGACCAAACCGCATTTCTGTTTATCGAGCAGGCGCAAACGCAGCCGCTCGTGTATATGCAAAGCCTGAAGGATCCCGGCCTGTGTTTCCTCGCGCTGCCGGTCTTTACTGTGGACGCCAACTATCGGCTAACCCTTTCACCGGAAGATGCGGCTGCCCTCGATCTGCCGCCCGGCGAGACGCCCGAGATCGGTAAACAAATCGGGTGCATTGTGTTGATCACCGTCTCCGAAGGCACAGACCCGACTGTGAACCTGATGTCTCCCGTCGTTCTCAGCCTCAATACCCGCAAAGGCATCCAGGCGATCCAGGCGGGTTCGGATTATCCTCTTCGCCATCCTCTGACGCTAGAAAACGAGGCGGTTTCATGCTCGTGATGCGGCGCCGCGCCGGCGAGAGCCTGCTGATTGGCGGCGAAATTGAAATCGAGATCCTGGAAGTTGGCCCCACGCGCGTGAAGCTCGGGATCGTCGCGCCTACGCAACTCGCCATCACTCGCAAGGAAGTGATTCTGACGCGCACCGAAAATCTCACAGCATCGAAGCATACCGACCCGGCCGTGGCCGCCTGGCTCAGCCGCAAGCTCGCCTCCCAAAACCGACCCGCTACCGTCAAACCTTTGACAGTGCCTCCGAAATTGACAAAGCACCTTACCGGTCAACCGGAAAAACAGTAGAAACTGCGGGCGCCACCCCGATATGGAATCTGAAGATACTTCCGGGCATCCCGAAATCGGGAGAACCCGGACCTGAGCATGATGCTCGGGACGTATCGCAAAACAGGACGTTAACCCATGTCGATCACCATTCAGACGAACATTGCTTCCTTGATTGCGCAGAACAATCTGCGTATGAACACCGATTTCCAGACGCAGACGATTACGCGTTTGACGTCCGGATTCCGGATTAATTCCTCCGGAGATGACGCCGCCGGTTTGTCCATCGCCAACGGCTACCGCAGTAACATTGCCGAGTTGACGCAGGGCGTGCGCAACGCCAACGACGGCGTCAGCACACTGCAGATCGTCGACGGTGGCTTGAACAATATCTCCACGATTTTGGACCGGCTGAAGACCCTGGCCACGCAGTCGGCCTCCGGAACGTTCACCGGCGACCGCACCACGTTGAACAACGAGTACCAGACGCTGCTTTCCGAAATCACGCGGCAGGCTTCGAATATCGGACTCAACTCGGGTGGA
>CAYMHP010000181.1:0-12690 GCA_964390225.1 uncultured Solibacteraceae bacterium | reverse complement strand
GCATCACCCTCCGCGGCGCTGAGGATGAAGTGCGTCACCCGGCCGCTCGAATCCAGGTAGAACTCGATTGTCCCGGCGGTCGAATCGAATCGGGTCTCGGTCTGCGGAATCAGCGGAAAATCCTTCATGTACAGTTGACCGTGCAGCACGCTTACGATTTGATCCGGGCCGAAAAAGTCCCGGGAGGATATGACCCCGTCGCGAAACCTATATTTGCCCGCGTACGTGGCAAGGACGGCTGGGCTGGGATCGGTCGCGGCTTTCGCCGTGCCCACCAGGTGTTTCGTATCCCGCTCGTCTTCATTGCAAACGTACTCCAGCATGTCCGTGTCCGCGGCGTAGTCGACCCCCACGGAGATGGTCAGCGGCCTGACCAACGTTTCGGGATCGTCGTAGGTGACCTGAACCTGCATGTGACCGAAATCGGGGCGCCGGAACTTCTCGGTTACGCGAAGACGCTCGGAATGTGGATGCCCCACCATATCGAGCCAGGTTTTGTCGTTGAACCCGGCCGTCTGCACCACCAGCGTGTCCCCTTCCCAATGCCCGACTGAGTAGCCCATCCAGGTTGGGTTCGGATCTTTCGGCAGTTCGCGCCCATCCGTGTAGATCTGCCGGAAGTTTCCGAGTTCGAACAGTAACGCAATCACGCTGGGCGATTGAACGATTCGGTAAAACCGCGTCGATCCCGCAGCGAAAATTGCCTGCGGACCTGCCGGTAGACAGTGCGTCACCGGGTTGTCGTGCCGCAAGTTCACGGCCCGCTGGAGGAACAGCGCCGCCGCCGCCGGGCGGAAGATCCCTTCATCCTTCACATCCTGGATCACGTCAAAACGAAACGGAGTGAGCTCGGGCCTCCACAGCCCCGACAGATCCGGTTTGCCGTCCGGCATACGGAGGACGGGCGCCGTCAGATTCGGTTTCCCATCGGCGGTGCGCGGAATGCCCGGAGTAGGCAGGGTCAACCACTGAGTGAGAGCCGGCAGGGCAAAAACCATGGCGAGGATGATGGTGCGCATCGGCTAAAATCATAAACCCACCCGCTGACGGACGCCAGCGGGACTTCTGCGGCGGGCTGTTCCCCCATCGCCGCCCGCGATTCCCCTGTCCGGCCCCCCGCCGTGTATACTCGTGGGCTGTTCGGGTATTTGAGGAGGAACGATGTTGGCGAAGACATTCCTTTCGATTGTGATTCTCGCCGCGGCCGCCGCCGCACAGCCCCCACGGGGCGGACAGCCGCAAGCTCTCGCGACGCGGCAGGTCAAGCCGGGACTCTACCTGATCACGGGCGCCGGCGCGAATACGGAGGTCCGAGTGACCAATGAAGGGCTGATCGTCGTCGACGGCAAGCTCCCCGGTGATCAGAATTTTAACAATCTGATGGAGCAGATCAAGAGCGTCTCCAACCAGCCGGTGAAATATCTGATCGTCACGCACCATCACCAGGACCACACCGGCAACAACGACAAGTTCCTGGCCGCCGGCGTTCCAGTGGTCGGCCACGAGAATGTTAAGAGTAATCTGGCAACCTACCAGGCAAAGCCACTGCCTGCCTCGCCGAACGTCACCTATCCGGGAAAGGAGTACACCGTTCGCGTGGATGGAGCCGAGGCCCAGGTCTACCACTTCGGACGCGCTCACACGAGCGGCGATTCCGTCGTCTACTTCCCCGATCTGAAAGTGGTGTGTGTGAGCGACGTGGTCACGACTGGGATGACCGGCCCGCTCGCCGATTATGCCGGTGGCGGAAGCTTTGCCGAATGGCCCCAGGTGCTCGACGATATCCTGAAACTCGATTTCGACACTGCCATTGCGGGGAACGGCGATCCGCTGACCAAGGCCGACGTGCAGGCCTATAAGACGAAGATGGAGACGTTCCTCAGCCGCGCCCGAGAGGCAGTCGCGAAGGGAGTTTCCAAAGACCAGTTGATGGCGCAGATCAACACGGACGATCTGGGTTGGAAGCCGAGAGCCCCGCAAGTGGATGCGTTCTACGCGGAACTCTCGCGAAGCAAGTAGCGCGCCGGCAATCTCGTGACCGGCGGTCGCAGCCGTTAGAAGACGAACTTCAGCGCGAACTGCAGAATGCGTGGATCCTGGGCGCTGAGGATCTGCCCGAACTGCGGGCTGCTGCGTGTTGTTATGACCAGCGGCTGGCCCGGCGCTCCGGCACGGAAGCTGTTGGTCAGGTTGAAGGCTTCGCCGCGAGCCTCCAGGCTCATGGCTTCGTGAACGCGGAAAATGCGCGACAGCGCGGTGTCGATTTCCCAGAAGCCAGGGCCGGGAATACTGGATCGGCCCGAGTTGCCGAGGGTGCCGAACGCCGGCTCCTGAAACGCCGCCGGATTGATCCAACACGATGGCCGCGGATTGTCGCACAACGGGTTCGCGAGGACCTGGTTGGGCCGCTCATTCGCACCCGAAGAGCCGGACAACTGGTAATCGATACCGGTCGTCGCCGTCAGGGAGGCGCGGGATAAAACGCGGTAGCTGGTGGAAAGCCGCCAATCCGACGCCACCGCACGCACCACTCCGTGGCTGAAGCGCGGCGCCTCGAGAACGGCGGTGATGTTCGCCACGTGGCGCCGGTCCAGCGCCTGCGTTCCATCGAGAGTGGGAGCCTGGCAATTGCCGCGATCGAAGCGGCGATTGTTTGGATCGAGCAGGCCCACTCCGGTGCCGCCGACCGTGGAAGCCTGCGTGATGTCGCCGATGCAATGCGACCACGTGTAGTTGGCGTTGAAGCTCACGCCGCGGCTCAGACGCTTTTCGGTAGCCAGCAACAGCCCGTTATAGCTGGCAGTACCGCCCGATTCGAACTGGTCGACAAAGCCGAGATAATTTCCCTGATCGGGGTTGGCCAGGGATGCCAGGCGGCGCTGGTTGACATTTGTCGTCGAGTTACAGCCGGTAGTCACGCCAGCCGGGCAGGTGCCGACGGGGCCCGGAACCAGAACCGCAGGATTCGCCTGGTAGCTCACCCACATGTGCGCCGTCTCGGTTCCCAAATACGTGGCCGAAACCACCCAGTTCGCCTTGAGCTGCCGTTGCACGCTGAAGTTCCAGGAGTAAACGGTGGTCGCCTTGGCATCGGGCTGCTGCGCCACGAACGAACCGTATCGGACGAACGGAGCGTTCGGTCCAAAGCTGCCCGTGAAGGGGTTGCCGCCCGGATACGACGCCCACGGATCCGCGAAATTCAACGGCCCGGGAGGCTGCACAGTGTTCCCAAATGGGGGCGCCGTCGTGGGTGTGGACATGATCATGATATTCGGAAAGTCGTATGAGATGCCGAAGGCGGCGCGCACAACCGTCCTGCCGTCGCCCTTCGGATCGAACGCCAGGCCGACACGCGGCCCGAATTGGTCGTAGCGGTTGTGCACCCCTTGCTGGCCGTCGAAACCGGGATCCCCTGCATAGAGGAGGCCGGCGGGTGCGTTCTTGAAAACCGTGCTGTGAATGCCTTTGTTGAAGCGATCCCAACTGAACGTATAGACCGCGCCGTTGGTGATGCCTTGCGGCAGGAACGGCTCCCAGCGAAGACCAAGATTCGCGGTCAGGCGGCGCGACAGCTTCCAGGTATCCTGCGCGTAAAGGCCGTAATACCACTTGTAGGTGAAAGTCGTGTTCGGGGTGCCTTGCGTCAACGTGCCCACCTGGCCAAGGAGAAAGTCGGACATCCCCGATCCCGAAGCAATGCCTGTGAAACCGAACGTCGCGGCCGAGAACACGTTGGCTTTCTGGCTGTGCTGATATTTGAAGGCCGAAACCCCAAAGGCCAACTGGTGGGCGCCTTTGACCATGCTTACGTCGTCCGACACGGTGTAGTAAGTCGGGATGAAGCTGGCCTGAATAGCCGTACCAATGCCAATACTGGGGCCGCCGGTCACGTTCACAACGGTCTGATGGGGCACGAAGCACGTGAACTTGACGCCCACATCGCAGGGTGAAAAGTAATCGTCGTTATAGCGGGCCACCGCGACGCGATTGGCGGCGAGCCGGAATGTATTCACAGTTGTGGGCGTAATGAGGAACGTGTGGCCGATGGCCGCGGTTTGCGCCAGGTCATCGAGCCCTCCCTGGGTCGTGTCCAAAAGATTCTTCGAGAGGGTATAGGCCGGAGGAAGCTGATAGCTGCTCGCCATGTACCGGCCGAAGAACATCTGGCGGGAGCTGATCTGGTAATCGGCGCGCGCCAGGACTTGATACTGGTTGATCTTGGTCACGGGACCGTAGGGAACACTGCCGCAAGGGCTGTTAGACGTGGGTAGCAGCTTCACGATGGCCAGCGCCTGCTGGCTGAAGCGGTTCGCCGGAATCTGGTTGTTCGGGAAAGCGGCGCCGTTGGTAGGGTCTTTGAGCTGTGGGAGCCCGCAGCCGCTGAAGTCGCCGGCGAGCATGCGCGCGGTGGGCACGAACCCGGTCAGGTTCGCGGGGTCGGAGCGTTCCTTCGTGCCCTGGTAGCCTCCGAAGAAGAACAGCTTGTTTTTCAGGATGGGCCCGCCGAGGGTTCCGCCGTACTGGTTGCGCTTGAGCGTGTCCCGGCGAGGTGCAAAAAAGTTCCGCGCATTGAAGTCGCCGTTGCGCAGGAACTCAAACAGGTCGCCATGGAAGCTGTTGGTCCCCGACTTCACGACCGCGCTCACAGCGGCTGCTGCGTGCAATCCGTTCTGCGCGGTCAGCGAGTTCGTCTCCACTTTGAATTCCTGCAGCGCGTCCGGGAATGGAAATGGCATATTTACGGCATCGAAGGGGTTGTTGTAGAGCGTGCCATCCAGAAAATAAGTGATGCCGGAAAGCATTCCACCGGCGACCGAGATATTCAGACCGCCGGGATATCCCGCCGTGCCATTTCTGCCTGCCGGCACGGCCGCGCCCGCGAGTTGGATCAGTTCGACCGGGTTGCGCCCATTCAGCGGCAGTTCCACAATGCGCGTGTTCTCGATGACGGCGCCAACGCTGGTGCCCTGCGTATCCACGAGCGCGGCGTTCGCCTCCACCTGCACCTGCTCGCTGATCGCGCCCACCTGCAGCGATACGTTGACCGTGGGATTCGTGTTCACCTGCAACACAATCCCGGTTTGCACGTACGTGGTGAAGCCGGTCTTGGTCACATCCAGGCGGTATGGCCCGAGTGGCAGATTCGCCAGCACGTACGTGCCATCGGCCCCGCTGGTGACTTCACGAGTGAGGCCGGTTTCGGTCTGGGTGGCCTTCACGTCGGCGCCCGCGACGGCGCTGCCGCTAGCGTCCTGCACGACCCCTTGAATCTGAGAAGTGGCTTGCCCCCATAGAGACGCAGTGCAGACCGCGAGTACAACCATCGCTAAAAGCTTCCGCTTCATAAAACTCCCTGTTGAGTTTTGACGCAAACCGCCGGTGATCCGGCGAGACCCTATGGGCCGGATAATATCACAGAATTCAGCCGCGGCTGGAACAGGGAGTAGCGCTGGCGATCTTGTCTTCGGCGGGACCGTTTCAGCGCGGGGGAGGGACTGCGTGCAGGTTGCAATCCTGGAGCACCGTGCATACGCAGAAACGTTCGCACTTCGCGGGCGCCGGCTTGTCCGGCTTGGGCATGGTGAGCTGGTACTCGGGGTAGAGCGTCTTCGCGCCGCCGCGTGTCGCCTCGTACGGCAGGCCGTACCAGTCGCCGACCTCGTGTAGAAACGGATTCGTGCCCGGCAGATGATTCGGCACGGCCCCGGGAGCGCCGGGCACTTCCGGCTGATACTCGCAGTACATACGCTGCGTCTTCTGGCCGGGATCGAGGGTCCAGTTCTGGCTGCGCACCAGAGGTTCGGTGAGCATTACGGGATCCACCACGTGCGTGACCACCGTCAAATAATTGCGGTGCCGCGTCCAGTATTCCGTAACGGTGCGCTTGTCACTGCTGTCGATGCCGTTGCGCCGCAGGTAATTGGCTTTCAGGTGCGTGGTGGTAATGACGAGGGTATTGCCGTCCCACACGCCTGTGGAGAAGCCCTGCCAGGTGTGCTCGATCCACTCCGGCGGATGCGGGCGTCCGTCCATCCAGATGGTGCGCACGCTACCCCACGCCGGCATGTAGGTGTGGAACGCGACGAGCTCCTGCGTAGTCGCGTTAATCTCGCGCGTGACGCGCAGGTCCCCGAGCCCCCGCATGCCGTAATCAGCCGAGTGGGGGCGGCACTCGTACTCGGTCACCACGGAGATGCGGTCCGCGTCGTAGCTGTCGGCGCGCAGCCGGGCGGCATCGTTGATCGGCATCCCCATGTAGTCGCCAAGCTCCGGACCGGGCAGGCGCTCCGGCCCGTCCTCGTGATACGCCGGCGCCCATTCTCCGGTGAAGTCGATTTGCGCGAAGGCCGGCGTGCTCAGGGCGGCAAGCACGAAAAGCGAAGCACGAAAGTTCGGTTTCATGGATGCACGTCTCCTTATCGCGCCGCGCAGGCCGTCGGGTGCCAGCCGGTGGCATCGGCCTGCTTCTTGAAATCGGTGCTGGTGACGAATGGGACCACCAGGTACCTCGGGTCGTGCACTACCGTCGTGACCGTGAACCACAGTGTGCCGTCGGGCGCCGTGCGGTAATCGTAAAACTCTTCGAGCACGGTGTTCTCGCTATAGGGGACGCCGTTCTTGCGCAGATAACCGGCGCGCAGGTGCGTCGTCACGATTTCGAGCGATTTGCCGCGGGTCCCCGTGCGACTGGAAAAGATCGGCGGAAAATCGTTCCGCGGGTCGCCCTCTCCGCGAACCGGCCGCTCCCAATTCGCTTCCGAGTATCCCTGCCAGCTCGGCGCCTCATTGGCTGGGGCCTTTGCGTTGAAGTGCAACAGCCGCGTTTGCGTGCCGGCGTCGGTCTCGATTTTGAGCGTGTTTTCGTCGTGCCACGTGATATGCAGACGGCCGGGGATGCGCATGAGGGCCGGCGCACCATACGCCTTGCACTGGAGGCCCGCTGCTTCATCCTTGGCCGGGTCCCACGCTTCGCCCGCGTCATAAGCGGCCCGATTGATGGGGATGTTGGCGAAGTCTCCCTTGAGCGGCGTCACCATACGCCACCTCCAGTCCTCCATCACGGGTGAAACCCAGTAGCCGGTGAAATCGACGGGTGCTCCTGCCTTCGGGCTCTGCGGCGCTCGCGGCGGCCCCGGAGGACCCTGCGCCAGCAAGGATGCCGCCGTCAGAAACGCCGCTAGCGCGGTGGATTGTACCTTTCGCGTGATCATGGATTCCCTTGGCCTAATTCCTGGAACGCGCCGGCGGATTACTCAGGCTCCGGAAGACAGCCTCGACGAACGCATCGCCAGAGCCGTACTGCGTGTCGTAGTCGAGGGTGGGCCTGGCGGCCTTGACCTGTTCCAGACTCATACCTTTTTTGATCATGGCCTGCACGCGGTCGCGCACAATCGTGATCATATTCCGGTAGTCCACCACCTCGGCTTCATCGCAGAGCCGGCCGTGGCCTGGAATTACGCGCGTTCCGCCCTCCTGCAAACGGGCGGGCACGGTGAGGTGAATGATATGGTTCAACGCGTCGAGTTCGCCTTGCACGCTTCCGCCGCGCTCGACATCGATGAACGGATACCGCTCGGGAGTAAAGATATCGCCGGCGCTGATGGTGTCGGACCTGCGGAACAAGACGATGCTGTCGCCATCCGTGTGGGCATTGGGTTCGTGAATGACGAAGATCGGTTCCCCGTTAAAGTAAAGATCCTTGGTCCGCGTGAAGTACTCGTCATTGGGAAGTCCGGGGATTCCGCCGGGAGTGGGAGTTGCCTTGGCCATCCGGTTCACCACGTTTTCATGCGCGATGATTGTAGCGCCTCCGGTGTCGGTCTGGGACGCGCCCGGCACGCCCATTTTGGCGAGCGCCTCGTTGCCGCCTACATGATCGGGATGGACGTGCGTATCGATGATGTAGCGGATGGGCTGCGGAGAAATCTTCTTAATCTCTGCCGCGATGCGTGGCGCGAGCGGCGCGAACATGGTGTCTACCAGCAGCACGCCATCGTCGCCGACCTGCACCGTGATGTTCCCGCCCGCACCCATCAACATGTATACGTTCCCCTGCACGGGGATCAGGTGCAGTTCGACGTTATCGAAATTCTGAAGCGGGCCGCCTCGATTCTGCTGGGCATCGAGCGCGCCGGCGCTACTCAGAAGCGCGCCGATCACGAATGCCAAGGCATTCACCCTTGTCCTAATGCGAAACAAAATAATTCTCCGTCGTGCGGGAAGCAGCGGTGCTGAGCTTTTCCCGCCAGTATACACCTGTAACGAGAGGGGAACCGGCGGTCTCGCCGCCGGTCCGTCGACCCCACCGAAGCCGGCGTTAAACCGCGCGGGGCTGAAAGACGAGCACCACGGTCCAGCCGCGCCCTTTAAGAGCGGGGATTCCGTCGTACACTGACCCGCTCGTTACTTGCTGTTTGGACAACCGCAGAGATCGCGGAGTGGCGTTCGCAGAGAAAGCAGTCTCCACCCGGAAACGCCATTTTAGCCCGCCCGAAACTCCAGACAGGAACATGAAACCTTCCGGGCATTCTCAGCAGTTTCTTAGGTTTAACTCCCAGATTCGGTCACTGACTTGTAACCGATTAATTCTTTATTATGCGGAAAAGTTAGTGCTATGATGCTTTGAAATGTGCGCGCACTTGATCCATTAATCTAACTGAGAGGTTTCTATGGCGAGAGATCGACACCATCCGGTGCCTCACCCGGTTTTTCAAGAGCCTGTGTTTAACGAGGACAAAAAGACGCCCGACCCCGCGGGTTTTCTTCGTGAGCATCCTTCAGATACAGCCTTGTACAACCAGATTCATGAGCTTCTAAACAAGGATGTGGTCGGCTTCGAACCATCTCGGGTCCCTCCCGGTGAAGTTTACTCGCTCGAAGATGCACTCGGACCGCATGGAAAGGAAGTCGTCAAAGCGATAACTGCCGCTGGAGCGATTGTTTTTCACGCAACGGGGGATTCCGGGGCCTCGAATGTCCGGAAATATAGCGACGAAATCCGAGTGGCAGATCAACTGACTCAGGATGCGTATACAGCCGACCCGGCGGATCGTCCCGCCTTCCTGTTCCACCTTGGCGATGTGGTCTATGACTTCGGCGAGTCGCAGTATTACTACGACCAGTTCTACGAGCCATTCCGCAACTATCCGGCGCCGATTTTTGCGATACCGGGTAACCACGACTCTTTTGTTGTTCCTGGCACGCCGCCTGCCGAGACCCCCCTTGCCATCTTTGCCCGGAATTTCTGCTCCCCTGAAAGAGCAGTGACTCGCGAAGCGGGATCGCTGCACCGGACCTCGATGACACAACCTGGCGTCTACTTCACTCTAGATGCGCCGTTTGTACGGATTATCGGCTTATTTAGCAACGCGCTGGAAGATCCTGGCGTGATCTCGAGTGAGCGTGGGAAGTGGCGCGATGTTCCGGATCTTCAACTTGATTATCTGGCCGCCCAGCTGACGCGCATTCGCGACGATAAGTACGAAGGCGCCGTTTTGCTCGCCGTCCATCACCCCCCATTTAGCTACGCACCGAATGACCCCTCCGGCGCTAGAGGCAATCACGGCGGTAGCCCTGAGATGTTGCGTCAAATCGATGAGATTTGCTTGAAAGCAGGCGTGTATCCTCACGCCGTTCTTTCAGGGCATGCGCACAATTATCAACGGTACACACGAACTATTAATTTTCACGGCGCCGAACGGGACGTTCCGTTCGTGGTTTGCGGGGATGGAGGACATAATGTCAATCCTCTCGTCCGTTCTCGCCGGGGGGAATCATCGCTGGAACCAGTGAACGGGGCCGACGTAAGTTACCTCGATTCCCGCTCTCTCGTTGGATCGACCAGTTTAGTGCTCGAAAAGTACGAGGACCGCAATTACGGGTACCTTCGAGTCTCCGCCAATAAACAGCAACTGCGGATCGCGTTCCATCAGGCAGGAACGGGATCGATTCTCCAATCGCGTTTTGATCTTGTATCGGTCGATCTCCAAGCCCACCGGATCGGTGCAAACCGGCTATCCTTGACACGAGCAGCGCATCGCTGAGACCAGACGCCAGCAGCGCCGAGATAGAGCGTTGCCGGAATTTAGCTCAGTGCGGGCAGAAGACGCTGGCTCAAGGGCCTGTTGCAACGGTCTTACTTCGCGTCTTCGATGGTGAGATCTTCTCCCGGGCCGCCCGCGAACATTTTCGCGGCATCGTAAAAACCGGCCGTGGTCAGATGGATTTCGACGTCCTTCTTCCCTTTGTTCTCCCAGAACCAGCCGTGGATGCCGGTGCTTGGGGCGGTGAAGGAACCGTAGGAATGGTCTTTGCCGACCTGATTGTCGAGCTCGTAGCTTTCGTAATAATCTTTGTTCGGCTTCTGGTCAGGCTCGCCGTGAAACTCGAAGGTCACGTTCCCGTTCGCTTTCCAGGCGTATACCATCACCGCGCCTTTTTGCATGTGGTACTTGATCTCCACCCCGTCGCCGGGACGCAGAAATAAATCCTCGCTGTCGGTCTTATAGGTCTTGGGTTGTGAAGTGTAGACGCCGCTCTGTACGGGCGCAGGCGCTGCCCCCTTAGGCGGCTGCGCCGGCTTGGACGCGCCGGATTTGGAAAGATCCGTCAGGCCCAAGGCGGCGCCTGTTTTCAGCGGATCGATGGCGTACTCGGCGGGCAACACCGCGGTGAATAGAAGGAATAGCGCTACGGCCAGCGCGATTCCCGTCGCTTTCGCGATTGCCTTCCTGGAGGGTGCTTTCATTTCCGGTGCAACTTTCTGTTCTCTGACGCTTGCCATCTGTTGTTACGCTCCCACCATATAGCCCGTGATCTGATATCCGACCAACAGGAATCCGACGGTCATCAATGCCGTATTCGCGGCGAAGGCATGCCTCAGGAATCCGCTATGCGTCCGCCACAGGCTGAGCGCGATCAGCACGGCGGTGAGCGCCAGCACCTGCCCGATCTCCACGCCGACATTGAAGCTGAGAATGTTCGCGATCAACCCGTGCTGCGCCAATGAGAGCTCCTGCAGCTTCGTCCCCAAGCCGAATCCGTGGAATAAGCCGAACATCAAAACCGCCGCCTTCGTATTCGGTTGAAACCCGAAAAATCGCCGGAAGCCATCCATGTTGTCAAAGGCCTTATACACGACGGAGAAGCCGATGATGGCGTCGATGATGCAGGAGTTCGCGTGGACTCCGCCCAGCACACCCGTGAGCAGCGTGATGCTGTGACCGACGGTAAAGAGGCTAACATACTGCACGACATCTTTTAGCCGGTAGAGAAAGAAGATCACGCCCACCAGGAAGGCCAGATGGTCGTATCCGGTCACCATGTGCTTGGCGCCCAGATACATGAATGCGGGGATGGCGATACCCTGGTTCGATTCCACGAATTGCGCATCGCGCTTCGAAACATTGTGCGCGCTGGTGGCAATCGGGAAGAGGAGAACAGCGGCTACGAGGACCGCGGCGATGAATAGGCGCATGCTGATGAGCATCACTCTACTCCTTTCAAAACATAAATTTCAAGACCACCTGCATGAGACGCGGCGGCGTGGCTCGCCATCGCGCGCCCGGTAAACCCTCACGGTAACGTGGTCGCCTGGCGGTCGCAGTCGGCGGTTCCGCCGCGGCTGAAAAATTCGGCTATGGCAACCTCGCGTAAACTCTGCCGCTCCAGTCGTGGTGCAATAGACTAATCCGCATATGAAACCGTGCTACGCAGCCTTTATCGTCGCGATCGGCCTTGGATCGAGCCTGGCGGTGGCCCAGACCGCCACTTTCCCGCCGGTGACCGACCGCATGCTGGAGAATCCCGATCCCGGGGACTGGCTGATGTGGCGGCGGACGCTGAACAGTTGGGGGTACAGTCCGCTCGATCAAATTAATCGGGTGAATGTGCGCGGATTGCAACTGGTATGGACGCGGGCGATGGGCGCCGGCATCCAGGAGGCGACGCCCCTGGTCTACCGCGGTATCATGTACCTGCCGAATCCAAGCGATGACACGCAGGCGATCGACGGCGCGACCGGAGATCTCATCTGGGAATACCGGCGGCCTGTGCCGGACGATCTCTCGAAGTGGCTGCTAGGCGCGCCGCTGAAAAACCGCAACCTGGCCATCTATGGCGACTCAATTATCGATCTGAGTGCCGACGATTTCGTCTATGCCGTGAATGCCGCAACAGGAAAGCCGTCGTGGGAAACGCGCATTGCGGATTACCGCGAAAGCTCGGCCGGCCAGACGTCCGGTCCGATTGTGGCCCGCGGCAAGATCTTCTCCGGCCGGGCCTGCGAATACAAAGTAGGACCCGATGCGTGCGTCATCACCGCCCATGACGCGAAGACCGGAAAAGAGCTTTGGCGTTTTCGGACGATTCCGAAACCGGGAGAGCCGGGAAGCGAGACCTGGGGCGATGTCCCGGAGAACCTTCGCAAACACGTGGGCAGTTGGATGCCGCCGAGTTTCGATCCGGATTTGAACCTGCTCATCATCGGAACGTCGGTGACTTCGCCGGCGCCCAAGTTTTTGCTGGGCGGCAACGACAAGAAGTACCTCTATCACAACTCCACCCTGGCATTGAATCCGGATACCGGAAAGCTGGTGTGGTATTACCAGCACATCGTCGATCACTGGGACCTGGACCATCCTTTCGAGCGCATCCTGGTGGATACCGCGGTGGCACCCGATGCCAGCCAGG
>CAYMHP010000180.1:0-12754 GCA_964390225.1 uncultured Solibacteraceae bacterium | reverse complement strand
CGCGTGAAGGTGCGGGATGGGCAGGCCGTTACCAAAGACGAGATCATCGCGGAGATTTCCGACCCATCGCTGCAGACCGATATCCAGGCGGGGGAGGCGAAAGTGGCCGAAGCGCGCGCCAATCTTTCGGCGCTCGAAGGCGGCGGCCGGCCCGCGGAGCTGACGGAAATCGAAAACACCCTGGCGCAAGCCCGGCTGGAACTGCAGCAGCAGAAGAAGGATTCGGGCGCGCTGGAGAGGCTGGCGCAGAAGCAGGCGGCCACGGCCGCCGAGGCCGAGGCGGCTCGCCAGAGGGTACAGCAAACCGAAGAATTGATTCAAGGGCTGGAGCGGCGCCGCACGTCGCTGGTGGCCAAAAGCGAGGTAGCCGCGGCGCGCGCGAGGCTGCAAGACGCACAGGCAGCGCTCGACGCGGCACGGCAGCGAGCGTCGCAGAGCGCCGTTCGGGCGCCTCTAGCTGGGACCATCTACGGGCTGGCGGTTCGCGCCGGCGCATATGTAAATCCTGGAGACCTGCTGGCCAACGTCGGGCAACTCGACCGCCTGCGCGTGCGCGTTTACGTGGACGAGCCGGAACTGGGCCGTGTGGAAGAAGGCCAGCCAGTCACCATCACCTGGGAGGCGCTGACGGGCAAGCAATGGCACGGCACCGTGGAGCGCAAACCCAGTTCCATCCAGCCGCTCGGCTCCCGCCAGGTGGGTGAAGTGATCTGCTCGATCGAGAATCCGGGACGGGAGCTGATTCCCGGCACGAACGTAGACGCGGTGATCCGCACGGCTACGGCGGAAAACGTGATCGTCATCCCCAAGGAGACACTGCATCGGGACGCGCAGGGCAGCTTCGTCTTCCGTCTGAACGGCGATACCGTCGAGCGGCGCGCCGTCAAGACGGGGAACTCGAGCGTGGCCAACGTGCAGGTGACGGAAGGACTGGCGGAGGGCGACGCGGTGGCGCTTCCCACCGACGTTCCGCTCAAGGCGGGAGATCGGGTTGCGCCGGAGATGAGCGGCGCGGGAGTGGGTTAAACTGAAGGTATTCAAGGTTGATCCGCTTTGAATCGACTCGTCTTCTCAGCCATCCTAGGCGCCGCTTTGACGTTGCCGGCGGCCCCCGCGGACCTCGGACAATTGGATGGAAGCCCCACCTTATTCACGGTGATGGCTGCCATCAACGCCGCCGGGTATAGCGCCGATCTCTCCTCGCCCAATAACCATCCCCTGCGGGAAGCCGTTCGCGCCGAACTGGCCAAGCGAAATATTCCATCGCTCCCGGCGCTGAAGGAGTTTTTCGATCGCCACCGCAAGAGAACCGATTCCCAGGAACTGAGCCAGTACATCTCGTTTGCGCTCACGGCGGGCGGGCCGCCCAATTTCGCCATCAAGCAGCGCGAGGTGGATATCCCGCCGGATGTCGTGCCGCTACAGGCTCTTTCACCGCTACTCGCCACATTCTACAAGGAAGCCGGCGTCGAGGATCTTTGGAACCGCTCACAGCGCGCGATCGAACAATATCTCGAGCGATATCACGAACCGGTTTCGGAGACCGTGCTGCAGGTGAACAGTTACCTGCGCCAGCAGACCTCCGGATTCAAAGGACGGCACTTCCAGATCTTCATCGAGCTGCTGGCGGCGCCCAACGAGATCCAGACGCGGAGCTATGGCGACGATTACACGATCGTGATCACGCCCTCGCCCGAACCGCGGATTTTCGACATCCGGCATGCCTATCTGCATTATCTGCTCGATCCGCTGGCGACGCGGAATCAGGAGATTTTGAATCGCAAGCAGGGGCTGTCCGACCACGCGCAACGCGCGGAGGCTTTGGACTCGTCATTCAAGGACGACTTCCTGCTGCTGGCAACGGAATCGCTGATCAAGGCAGTGGAGGCGCGGCTCGATCACAGGCCCGACGCGGTGCAACAGGCGCTACGGCAGGGCCTCATTCTCACGCCGTTTTTCGCCGAGCAGCTGCCGGTGTACGAAAAACAGGAACAGGCGATGCTGTTCTACTACCCGACCCTGGTGGGCGCGATCGATCTGCCAAGGGAGGACGCGCGGCTGGCGAAGGCGGAATTTGATAAGCTCGCGCCCGTGCGTTCGGTGAAAGTAGCCGCACCCCCGCCTCCGCCCGCTCCCACCGGCGCCGCCAAGACGCTCGAAGACGCTGAGAAGCTTTATACGGCGCGCGACCTGGACAAGGCCAAGAAGTCGTATCTGGACGTGTTGCAGCAGACCGACAATCAAACGATGCACAGCTCGGCGTACTACGGGCTGGCGCGCATCGCGATATTGCAGAAGGACCCCGAGCTCGCCGAGCGCCTCTTCCACAAGACTCTGGACCTGGAACCCGATCCACAAGTGAAAGCATGGGCGCTGGTGTACCTCGGCCGGCTGTCGCTGGCGGCCGGCGAGCGCGCGCAAGCAGCCACTTACTTTCAGAACGCCTTGAAAGTGGAGGGGGCGTCCACCGCGGCGCAGCAGGCCGCCTCCGAGGGCGTGAATAGTTCGAAATAGAACGAAGCAAAATTGAAGGAGTTTGGAAATGAAGCGAATCATCCTTACGGGCATGCTGGTCTTGGCCACCGGCGCCATCGGCCTGATGGCAAAAGACAAGAAGGATAAAAACGCGAAGGACGACAAGAGCCCGCAGCAGGCGGCACAACCGGCTGCACCGCAGAAGGGGCCGGCGCCCAAGTCCCCGGGCGAAGCCGAGGCCGTGCAGGCCCTGGCGAAGGCGCAAGGCAACCCCGATGCCACAATTGCCGCCGCCGACAACCTGGTGACGAAATACGCGGATACGCAGTTCAAGGACATCGCCTTGTTTATGGAAGCGCAGGCTTACCGTCAGAAGGGCGATCCGGTGAAGGCGCAGATCTACGCCGAGCAGACGCTCGCCGCCAACCCGAACAATTACCAGGCATCCCTGATGCTGGCCGAGACCACGGTGCAGGGTACTCGGGAGACGGATCTCGACAAGGACCAGAAGCTCGCCAAGGCGGACAAGTACGCCAACGATGCCATGACGTCCATCAAGGCGGCGGAAAAGCCCAACTCACAGGTGACGGATCAGCAATGGGACGAGATGAAGAAGGATCTGACAGCGCAGGCGCATGATGCGCTGGGAATGTCCGCCCTGGCGCGCAAGAATTATAACGCCGCGATCGAGGAGTTCAAGATGGCGGTCAACGACGCGGCACACCCTGAACCGGCGTACCAGGTGCGCCTGGCGTCTGCCTATTCCCAGGCCGGAAAGTACGACGAAGCCGTCGCCACGGCCGAGAAGGTGATGAACGATCCGCAATCCGTGCAACAGATCAAGTCGGTAGCTCAGGCTATCCGCGCGGGCGCCATTCAGGCCAAGAACAAGGCCGCCGGCCAGGGAGGCACCGCCACCGCGCCGCCCCAGGTGGAAGTGAAAAAGCCTTAGACCGGTCTGCGGCATGCGCGCGGAACTGGCGGACCTCGAATCGAAAATCAATTACCGGTTTTCCGATACGGAGATGTTACACCGCGCGCTTACGCACAGCTCGCATGCGAACGAGGCGCGGAACGGCCCCGGGTCGGCGGTGCGCGACAACGAGCAGCTCGAGTTTCTTGGCGATTCCATCCTGGGGTTTCTTGTCGCCGAAGCCCTGGTGCGGCGCTTTCCCGAGCACCGCGAGGGCGAACTCTCGCGGCTCAAGGCCCACCTGGTGAGCGCCGCGCACCTGCACGGCGTCGCGCGCCGGCTCGACCTGGGAAGCTTTCTGCAGTTGGGCCGAAGCGAAGAGATGAGCGGCGGCCGCGCGAAGAAGACGCTTCTGGTGGACGCGCTGGAGGCCGTCATGGCAGCCATGTACCTGGACGGCGGCATTGCGCCCGTGCGCGAATTCGTGGCCGCTCACATTCTGGACGCGCCGTTCGATGGAGACGAGCTTTCCGGGACCGACATCCAGCCCGCCATCACCAACTTCAAGAGCGCGTTGCAGGAACTGGCGCAATCGCGCAAGCTGCCCCAGCCCCGCTACAGCATCGTCAAGGAACGCGGCCCGGAACATTCCAAGACGTTCACCGTGGAGGTGCGGGTAGGCAAGGACTGGATCGCTCAGGCAGAGGGCCGAACCAAGAAGCTCGCGGCCCAACGGGCAGCGCGCGGTGTGTACGAACGCCTTCTTGCGGTGTAGCGACCTGCGGCAGCCGCCGGTGCTGTTCCAAATAGCCGCCGACGAGATCGCCGGCGCTACCTGATTCAGCCGCAGCAGCGGCCGAGCACTAGACTTCCAGCTTTGCGGTGCTGTCGCCGAAGGTCTCCTGGCGGACGCCGAATTTGTCGAGAATGCTCAGCAAGAGATTCGACATCGGGGTGTGGGGAGCGTAGGTGATGTGGCGGCCGCCCTTCAATTGGCCGGCGGCGGCTCCAGCCAGCAGGATCGGCAACGGATCGTGGTCGTGCTGGTTGCCGTTGCTCATGCTGCTGCCGTAGAGGATCAACGAATGATCCAGCAGGTTTCCGTCGCCCTCGGGAGTGGCGCGCAACTTCTCGAGGAAGTACGCCAACAGCTGGACGTGGTACTTATTGATGAGCGCGTACTTGTCCATGCTGGCGCGCACGTTGGAGTGGTGCGATGCGACGTGGAAGCCGTCGCGCACGCCGCTCTGCGGGTACACGGCGCCGCTGGTATCGCGGGCGTACATCATGGTGGTCACGCGGGTGATGTCCGCCTTGAAGGCGAGCACCTGCAGGTCGAACATGATCTTGAAGTGCTCGTCGAAGGCCTCCGGAATGCCCACGGGAGCCTCGGGGACTTTGAGGTCGGCGGGAACCTGTTGCTCGGCGCGTTGAATCCGGCGCTCGATTTCGCGGACGTCATCGAGATATTCGCTTAACTTGACGCGGTCTCCGGGAGGCAGGTGCTTCTGTAGCGAGGCCACTTCCTGGGTTACCGAATCGAGCAGGCTGCGGCTTTCCTGTTTACGCGCCAGGCGGTCGGCGTTGTTGCTTCCGTCTCCGAATAGCTTTTCGAAGATCACCTGGGGATTGTTCTCCATGGGCAGCGGCACGGTGGCAGTCTTCCAGGAGATCGTATTCGAATAAGCGCAGGCGTAGCCCGAACCGCAGCTCAAGGCCACATCTTCAATGGAAAGCTCGAGCGAGGGGAGCGGAGTATCCTGGCCGATCTTCTGGGCTACGAGTTGATCGATGGTGCTGCCGACGTGGACGGAGTCCTTGTCGGGGTGGACGCCGCTCAGGAAGACGGCGGCCGAGCGCGCGTGATCCGCTCCGGCATCGGAACCTACGCCGCCGGCGGCGGGATGCGCCAGGTTCGAGACGATGGTCACGCGGTCGCGGAGCTTTTCCAGAGGGGTGAGGATCTCGGGGAGTGCGAAATCGGCTCCGTCTTTCTCAGGCGTCCATTTGTACATGGTCGCGCCGTGGGGGACGTAGATGCAGCCGAGGCGCCTCTTGGCAGCGGCCGCGGTCTTGGCTAGCGGCGTTTGCGCCGGCAGCATGGAATCGAGCAGCGGCAAAGCGATTGAGACTCCCACGCCGCGCAAAAACGTGCGCCGGGGCAGATGTTTCCTGGTGATGAACGTCATTGTTCCCTCCCCTCGTGATTCAACGGCGGCATCCCTACCGCAGCAACCTGGGCCTCTGAAGTCTGGGCCGGCTGGACCCTCATCAGAAACGGCGTACTTTTAACGATACCTGAAATCAGGGTCGAAAACCGGTAATCGTTCCTGGCGGCCTCGCGCGTGATCGCGCGCACGGCGGGCATATCGTAATACCGGATGCCGCGGCCGAGCGCATACGTCAGGAGTTTTTGCGTGAGCGTCGAAACGAACACATCAGGGCGGCTGAGCAGCGCCTGCCGCAAGCCGGCGGCGCCATCGATCTTTGTCCCATCCACCAGTTGTCCCGATGCATCGATAGGAGCGCCGTCGTCGGTGGCGCGCCATTTGCCGATCAGGTCGTAGTTCTCAAGCGAAAAGCCGATCGGATCCATGATCTTGTGGCAGGCCGCGCACGCGGCATTATTGCGATGCTCTTCCATGCGCTGGCGGACCGTACTCGGCTGCGTCTGCGCGGCGCTCTCCTTGAGCGGCGGAACATTGGGCGGCGGAAGCGGCGGAGGCGAGCCCATCAGATTCTCTAAAATCCACTTGCCGCGGCCGACTGGCGAGGTGCGGTTGGCTACAGAGGTCACGAGGAGGATGCTGCCCTGCCCTAGCAACCCCCGGCGGTTCTCGGGGAGTGCGACGCGGCGGAATTGGCTGCCATGGACGTTGGCAATGCCGTAGTGACGCGCGAGCCGTTCGTCGACGAAGGTGTAATCGGCCTTCAGCAGATCGAGTACGTTGTGGTCTTCGCGGATGATGCTTTCGAAGAACAGTTCCGTCTCGCGTTTGAAGGCATCGCGCAGGTTTTCGTTGAAGTCCTTGGATTCGGGCCGCTGATTTTTGAGTTCGCGAAGATAGAGCCACTGGCCGCCGAAATTGGTGACCAGAGCCTCGGAGCGCGGGTCGGCGAGCATCCGCCTGGTCTGCTGTTCGAGCACAGCCGGCTCATGCAGCTTGTTCTGGCCGGCGAGCGCGAGTAACTCGTCGTCGGGAATGCTGCTCCACAAGAAGAACGACAGGCGCGAAGCCAGCTCCAAATCGCTGATGCGGTGAGGCGTACCAGGCGCGAGGTGGTCGGGATCCGATTCGAAGCGGAAGACAAAACGGGGGCCGACCAAAATGCGCGCCAACGCCTGCTGGATGCCGGAATCGAAGCCGCCCCGTTTGCGTCCGGCTTCGTAGAACGGCATCAGTGTTTCGACATCGGCATCGGCCACAGGCTGGCGATACGCGCGGCGCGCCAGGGTGGAAAGGATTTGTCGCGCGCAGGGGATTTCTTCGGTCTCGGAAGCCGGGCGGCAAGCGAAGATTCGTCGCCGGCTGGGCGTGTCACCCGCGCCGGTGGGGTTCAGCGGGCCGGTGATGGCGACGTTCTGCACGCCGGAGTTGTTGGCGTAAATCTGCCAGAGGTCGTCGGCGCCGACGGCGCTTCGCTTCACGAAGGCCACGCCGAGCGTGTGCGGCCCCGCCGGGACCTTGACCTGCAAATCGAGCGTGGGCTTGGCGTCCACCAGTTTGAGCCGCTCGCCGTCGAGCGTGACTTCCAGTTGATCGCCTTGAAATCCGACCGCCCCGAGACCGATGGCGGCGCCTCTGGCGCGCACCTTGATGGCGTATTCAGCGTCCAAAGGAAAACTGTGGTGGATGAGCGTGCCGCCCCGCGTCCCCAAAGGCAGACCTTCGATGTGATCGGTTTGCGAGAGGTCGGTGGGCACTCGATAGGTCGCGGTGGAGGCGCTGATTGCGAGATCGCCGACGGCCATGCGGCTGATCTTTTCGGCGGCGGAAACGTAACGCTCGAGCAGCGCCGGAGATACGGACAGCGCGTCGGCGATGTTGTCGAAGCCTTCGCTGGAATCGTCAGCGGGAAGAAGGGTGGCCGCATCGATGTCGAGCGCCAACAGGTCGCGGATGGCGTTGGCGTATTCGGTCCGGTTCAGACGGTGGAGGCCGGTGGAGCCGGGATTGGGTTTCGCCGCGCCGGCGCGATCGAGGGCCATTTCGATACTTCCCGCGAAAGCGTCGAGCGAAGCGCGATCGGGGCGGCGGGCGCCGCTCGGAGGCATCATGCCCGCCCGCACCTTGCGCACTACCTTCTCCCAGGTTTCGGGGGCTTCGCCCGGATGCGCCGGATCGAGTTTCTCGAGCGTCAAGCCGCCGGTTTTCAGCTTCTCGCTGTGGCAGCTCGTGCAGTACTGGTTGAGAAGCGCTCGCTCGGGCGTTTGCGCGTAAGTTGCGGCGGAGAGCAGCAGCAAGAGTGTGAGGGAGTACTTCATTGGGCCTTTCCGGAGCCGGCGTGCTCAGCGGCGAGTTTTTCGAGAAGCGCGATGGTGGAGGGCTTGCGCTCCGGCGGCACAGTGGCCAGGAAGACGCCCTCGGCCCAGTCGTGAAGAGTGCGGCCTTCTTTGTCCTTAATATCCATACGCGCGCCTTTGCTTACGAGAAGTTCGACGATGTCGTCCGAGGCGCGGTTGACGGCTCCGGTGAGCGCGGTGAATCCCATGGTATTCACCGCATTCACGTCTGCTCCCCTTTCCAAGCAAAGTTTCACGGCTTCCATCAAGCCTTCTTTCGACTCGGTGTAGGTCTGGCCCACGGACCAGTTCACGCCGGCCGCGGCCATCAACGCGGTCGTGTTCGAGAACGTCGGAATATTGGGATCGGCGCCATGCTCGAGCAGCAGACGCATCACTGTGATATCGCCCGCGAGCGCAGCACGCACGAAAGGCGTTTCGCCGGTGAAATCGACCCACGAGATGTCGCTGATGGGCAGCACCCAGCGGCGGATCGGCGGCACTTCGGCAATTCGCGCGTTGACGTTGGCGCCGCGGTCGAGCAGCGTCTGAATCATCGCCAGCCAGGCGGGACGGTCGGAATGCTGCTCGCCCGCCCGGTCGTAATCCAAATCGCGGACGTCCAGCGCCGTCCAGAGGGGGGTGCGGCCCCAATAGTCGGCCGCGTTGATGTCGGCGCCCTTCTCGAGAAGGTACTTCGCGACGTCCAGGTGGTCGTTGGCGATGGCGATCAAGAGAGGCGTCATCTTGTTGGCTTCGGGCTGGTTTACGTCCGCGCCGGCGCCGACCAGCAGGCGCGCGATATCGAGCCGTCCGTCGCGGGCGGCATAGAGGAGTGCGGTCATCGCGCCAGGCGTCGGGTCCTGAGAGCCGCGGTCGGGCCAGCCGCCGCGCACGATTCCCTTGCCGTGCGATCCGCCGCCAGCGTTCGGTGGACGCCGCTCCGGAGTCTTGCCGACGCGCGTTCGTGCATTCACTTCCGCGCCGTGTCCAATCAGCAGACGCACCGATTCGGGCTGATTCGTTCGCACCGCCCACATCAGCGCAGTTTCGGCAACGATCTTGTCGCGCGCGTTCACCGCCGCGCCGCGATCGAGAAGTAACTTGACCACGTCGGCGCCGCCATCGGTTCGCGCCGCAGTCATCAAGTCGGTTTCGCCATTCGGATCGGCGGAGTTCGCGTTCGCCCCGCCATCGAGAAGCTTGCGGACCATGCCCGCATTGGCATTCGAGCAGGCGATGGAGAGAGGAGTCAGGCCGTAACGGTCAGTGGCGTTGACGTTCGCTCCCGCGCGGATCAGCATGTCGACGGTTTCGAGATCGTCGGCGCGCACAGCCCAGTGGAGCGCGGTGGTGCCGTCGGCGAGCGGAGTGTTGGCGTCGGCCTTCTGTTCGAGCAGGGCGCGCACGGCTGGTTTGTCGCCGTTCATGGCGGCGCGCACCACGCGGTTGTCGAGTTCCACCCCCCAGGCCGCGGCGGCCAGCAGCGTTCCCAAGAGCGCGGCGGCGATTATCTTGAGCGACATCCCTCAGCCCTCCTCCACCGGCCGGCTACGCGCCGGCTTTCAATTCCATGACGATTCCGTGCGGATCGCGGAACCGCAGAAGCCCCTCATCGTTCGAGGGAACGATCTGGGCGTCGAGGCTCTTCAGTTTCTCCGCCGCCCTGCGTTTATCGAAGCCCGCCACCTTGATGCAGACGTGATCCACCTTGGGCGTTCCACCGGGCGACATAATCTCCAGTCCCAGCCTGGTTCGCGCGGCGTTGAACCAGATGCGGTCCGGCTTTTTCGTGCGAGCGGCTTCCATTCCGAAAAACTTCCGGTACCAAGCGGCGGACTTTTCCAAATCCGAGACGGCCAGAACGATGTGGTCGAAGGCGACGGCCTGGAGAGCCGGCTCTTCCTGCGAGATGCGGGTGGCCGGAATAATGGTCTTGGCCAATCCGCCGGGAACCCCGAGGAGTTGGAGGCGCAGACCGTCGGGATCGGCGGCCATGCCGCCCGGGCCTTGTGCCATTGAGATGCCGGCCTCGTCGAGGGCCTTGCGCATCTCCTGCGGTTTGTAATCGCGGACGAGCGCACAAAAGTGATCGATTCTGGGCTGTGTGTTCTGGGCGTTCGGAGCGATTCCGCCAAAGGCAATATAGGAGGTTCCGACCCGGACGTAGAAGCGCGGCGGGGCATCGCGCTCCTGGAAGAGCTGCGGATCGAAGATCAGGCCGTAGAACTTGGCGGTCGCTTCCTGGTCGGGCACGGTCATACCGATGTGCTCCAGACCGCTCGTTTGGAGCGGCAACTGCGGCGTTTCGGCTCCCGCACCCGCGGCCCACGGGGCGGCGGAGGCGCCCAGAATAGCGAGCGCGTGTCGTCGGCTCAAATTAGCGGTTCTGCCCAGCGGCATGTTCCCTCCGTGGGAATATTGTACGCCGGGACAGCGTGCCGATTCAGCAGCCACTTCAGTGCTGCGCGCTCGGATCGCCGGTTGGGGGTGGGGCGTGGTCGTCGTTGGCGCGAGGGCCGAGCAACTCTGCGAACAGCGGCTCTAGCGCATCGGCCCAGACCTGGTAACCGTTGACGGTGGGATGGAGCTGGTCGTGTTCGTTCATCATGCCAGGGAACAACTTCCCCTCACGGTCGGCCAGCCGGTCATTGATGTTCAGATAGCGAACCTTTTTGCTGTCGGCAAGCTTCGCGAGATGCGTATTGATCCCGTCGATTACCGGCATGACGGCGATATTGTCATTGCGAGGGAAAATGCCCATCAGGATGATGTTGGCCTCGGGCGCCTTGCTCTGCATTTCGCGCAGAATGGCATGAATGCCACGCGTGATGTCGGCCGCTCTCGCGTCGATGTCGCCGACGACCGCGTTGCCAACATTGTTCGTGCCGGCGAGCAGAACGATGACCTTGGGGGCGACGCCGTCGAGCTCGCCGTTGCGGAGGCGCCACAGGATATTCTGGGTTCGGTCAGCGCCCCATCCGAAATCGGCGGCATTCCAGCCGAAAAAATTCTTCGTCCAGTTGGCCAGAAGATCGGGATAATCGGTGGCGCCCCATCGCCGGGTGATCGAATCCCCCTCGAAATAGATATCGATCTTGCCCTTTCGTGCCTTCTCCAGCAAATCCGCGTGCGCAATGCGGGAGTTGGTGTCGGTTCGGGGAACGGCTTCATCGGCGGGGTGCTGCGCAGTATTGACGGCGGCCCAAGCGGGAGGAGTCCAATTCAGAAGGCCGTCGGCCCAGGGGATGAAGTACTTCCAATTCGGTGCGTCGGTATGCCCACCGTCGTGCTGACGCCAGGCAAGCTGGCCGTGCAGCATGCTCACGTTGACGGCCGGCATCCTGGCGGTGCGATAGTCCTCCGAGACGCCGAGGTCTTTGGCTCCGAGCAGGCGAAACACCGGCCCAGCCGCGACTGCCGCCATGTAACTGCCCTGGTGGTCGAGCCACCTTGCGTCGCCTTTTTCCGGCACGCCGTAGCTGATAAAGGTGGGCCGGGGCGCGCACAGCGCGATCAGCTCGTGGGCATCCACCGGCAGGTCGCCGGCGTTTCTGCTGCCGAAGGTGGCCTCGGCGGCTCCATATTTGAGAAAATTGCCGGCCATCCAGTGGTACTCGTTGGTGGCGATCAGGTTCTCCACGGATTCGCCCCAATTGCGGCGGTGGAGCTTGGCGCCGCCTTCACCCGAGGACCCCACGAGAACCACGGCGAAGCGGGTGTCGAACGCCATAGTCACGAGCGCGGCCTTGCCATAGCGGGAAACACCTTCGATGCCCACGCGCCGGGCATCGACAGCCTTGTCGCTTTCGAGATAATCGAGACCGCGCGACGCGCCCCAGGCCCAAGCTCGCAATGCGCCCCAGTCATCGGGCTTGCGCGGTTGGCCTTGGTTGACGAGACCAATGATTCCGCGCGTGAGGCCGGCGCCGTTATCAGCCTGAATGCTGGTGGGATTGAGATAAGCGTAGCCCCAGCCGTCGGCAATCAACTGCTCGGTTGCGGGAGGATCGGCGAGCGCGGCGGGAGGGCGTCCCATTCCGGGCCGGCCGAACATGATCATGACGGGCACGCGTCCGGGCGCGTTGGCGGGGGTCACCAGCGTCATCTGAATGTCGACGTTAATTAATGGATAAGACGCATTATCCACATGACCCGTGAGTTGCTTCTCAACCGTCGGATGCGGGCCGCCGGCGGCGTTAGTTGTGCTCGTAACCGTCCACGTCAGCTTGGGAACGTTCGCGGGAACGCGGCCGAGGACCTCGCGCTCGAAGTCCTCGACAATTTCGGGGCGGCGCTGATCCCACCAGATGGCGGCGGTCGTCACCTTGCGACCATTCTTTAGGGTGAGGACATCAGGCAGGTTCGGGAAAGGATTGGCCAGCGACTCATCGTAGTTGGCGTGATTGGGCGCGGTTTCATTGCCGCTCGGACCAGGACGCAACGCCCTGATGCCGAGCTGGTCCATCATGTTCTGATGATCCTGGGCAGCAGTCCAGTTCATCGGGGCCGGCGGGCCGGTAGCGGCAACGGTGCTGCGCGCGTCAGGCGACGCGGGCGGCCGCTGCGCGAATGAGGGTGCCGGGACGACAGAAAAACAACAGAACACGAAGAGGGCTGCGGCGGATCGTACCCTCGTAATGCCAACGTTCGACATCTGAACTAAGTACCGATTCTACCTTTTTGGGGCCTCTGGGTGGTTTATATACCTTGACAGGAATATACTTTATGAAGTATATAGAGGAAGTGGAATCCGTTTTCGAAGTTATTGCGGAGCCGAACCGCCGCGCGATCTTGAGCCTGCTGGTCGCGTCGCAAAAGTCGGTTGGAGAGATCGAGCGTCAACTTCGCATGCCGCAGCC
>CAYMHP010000179.1:0-12770 GCA_964390225.1 uncultured Solibacteraceae bacterium | reverse complement strand
CCACGAAGCAGCACGTGGCCATCGACGTGCTGGCCGGGACGATCCTCGGCACCGGATCGGGGAGCCCGAAGGGAGTTATCGAAGGTCTAGGGTTCATCCGCGCGATTCAAGGGATGGAGTTCCTGATTCAGGAGGGCGACTGGGACCCCAAGGACCGCGCGGCGGTCAAGAAATGGTTCGAGGATTACCTTCGCTGGCTCACGCAAAGCAAGAACGGCACAGAGGAAAAAAACAGCAGCACCTATCATTCGTCCTGGTGGGCCACGCAGGTTGCCGCCGTCGCGAGTTTCGTTGAAGACACCGCCACCGAAAAGGCGGCGTTCGATCTGTACCGCGATCGGCTTGTCCCGCGGCCATTCCGGGCCGATGGAAATCTAACTCGCGACGAAGCGCGCCAGCCGGCGGCAGATGCAATTTCCAATCTCGAAGCGCTCACGATGCTCTGCCGCGTCGCCGAAGTGCAAGGTGTCGACCTGTGGAGCGTGCGCAAAAACGGCTCGGGCCTGAGTGCTGCGATCGATTCCCTGCTCCCTTATTTATCCGATCCGCGCAAATGGAATAAAGAGCAGAGCTCCGATATTAGCGATAACGCCTACTTTCTCGCCTTTGCCGGAATGGGATTGAAAAAGCCGGAATACATTGCGCTCTATCAGAAGCTGGAGCCTCCCGAGAGAGCATGGCTGAGCGTGGTCGATCTGCTGGTAGGGCGCTGGGAAGCAGCCGGGCACCAGACGAGACACGAATAGCCACTGGCGTTCGCGACACCCGCGTCCTACCGCCAATCACTTTCTATTCCAAACACTTAGCGACCACTCAAAAACACTAAGCGTTTTTGATCCTGCACATAAAAATTATTGTCTTGTTCCCTGAGCGGGGCGCGCTTTAAGATCCTGATAATAACTCGCAACCTTTTGTGCACCCCGCCGTGTACTGGGTTCCGGCGATTTTAGCCGGCTCGAAAAATCCAAAACAGCTCAGGAGAAGTTTATGCACTTCGATAAGAATCTCGCCGCGATCGCTCTTTGCCTCGGATTAGCCTCGGTATGCGGCGCACAGAATGCTGCCCAGCCGACACCGGATCAGCCAGCGGCGGCAGCCCCGGCCACGCCTCCAGCAGCGGGACCGCTGCCTACTCCCTCCATCACCGGGCCAATCCAGGAACTGCCACCTGCGGTCTTCGACGCGGGGCCGTTCGGTAAGATCGCGGCCAACGGCTTTCTGAGCGGCATGGGCTTGGTGCAGAACAACCATGTTCCCGGGGACAAGTCCTCGCAAGTCGGTCTGAGCAACGGTCAGATTTTCCTGCAGCGGACCGACGGATGGTTTCAATTCTACGTGCAGGCGGGCGTCTATAACCTTCCTGCGTTAGGAACGCCGTTTCTGCAGACGGACAAGACAGTCAGCAACACTTACGGTCCCGTGCCGGTCGCCTACCTGAAGCTGCAACCGGGCAAGAACACTTCGATCGAGATCGGCTCGCTACCGACCCTCATCGGCGCTGAATACACGTTCACATTCGAAAATATGAACATCGAGCGTGGACTGTTGTGGAACCAGGAAACCGCGGTGAGCCGGGGAATTCAAATCAATCAGACGATGGGCAAATTCACAGCGTCGCTGAGTTGGAACGACGGTTTCTATTCGAATCGCTACTCCTGGTTGAGCGGCTCGCTGGCTTATACCAAGGGAGCCCATTCGCTGTCGTTTGTGGCGGGCGGCAACCTGAGCCAGACGGCGTACTCCAGTTACGTCACCCCGGTACAAAACAATGGAAGCATCTACAACGTGATCTACACGTACTCCAAGGGCTCCTGGATCCTGCAGCCTTACTTCCAGTACACCAATGTTCCCACGAACGCGAAGATCGGCATCACTAAGGGAGCTTCGACGACGGGCGGGGCGATCCTGGTCAACCACACGTTCAAGCACGGCTTCTCCCTCCCGGTCCGCTGGGAATACATTTCCAGCTCGGGAAGCGTGAACGACGGAGCGGTGAATCTGATGTACGGCCCGGGCAGCGCGGGAACCTCGATCACGGTGACGCCCACCTTCCAGTACGGAGGCTTTTTCGGCCGCTTCGATGTTTCCTATGTGCACGCCAGCAACTACGTGCCGGGCTCGGTGTTCGGGCCGGCGGGTTTGAACAATAATCAGACGCGAGCCATGGCGGAAATCGGGTTCGTGTTCGGCAACAACCTCGTCGAGAAGAAGTAAGCTTCCCCCAGCCAAAGGAGCGCCGGTGATCCTGGTTGCCGGCGCTCTTTCCTCAAGGCCGCTCACAGGCGGCGAGACCGCCGCCGCTCCTGCCGATCCCCTTATAATCGCCTGAGTGAAGACCATCATCGAGCCGTTCCGGATCAAGAGCGTGGAACCGCTTCGCCACAGCACGCCCGCCGAGCGCGAACGCTACCTCGCCGAAGCCGGCTACAACCTGTTCCTGATTCACGCCAGTCACATTCTGATCGACCTGCTCACCGACTCCGGAACAAGCGCGATGTCCACCGAACAGTGGGCCGCCGTGATGCGCGGCGATGAGTCGTATGCCGGCAGCGAAAGCTTTTTCCGGCTCAAACGAGTGGTGGACGACCTCACGGGCTTCCGCCACATGATTCCCACACACCAGGGCCGCGCGGCGGAGCGGATCCTGTTTACGGTGCTGTGCAAGCCCGGCCACATTGTCCCTTCGAATACGCACTTCGATACCACGCGCGCGAACGTCGAATTCACCGGCGCGCGCGCCGTGGACCTTCCGATTCGCGAGGCCGCCGATACGCAGGCCCGGCTCGATTTCAAGGGGAACATGGACGTCGGGGCCCTTGAGACGCTGATCGGCGCCGAGGGAGCGGCGAGGATTCCGCTGGTGATGCTTACCGTGACGAACAACTCGGGCGGCGGCCAGCCGGTCTCGATGGCCAACATCGAGTCCGTGAGAGCAGTCTGCGACCGCCACGGCATTCCCCTTTACCTGGATGCCTGCCGCTTTGCCGAAAACGCCTGGTTCATTCGCGAGCGGGAGCCGGGATTTGCCGCCTGGTCCCCGAAACAGATCGCACAGAGAATGTTCGCGCTCGCAGGCGGGTGCACGTTCTCGGCAAAGAAGGATGCATTCGCGAACATCGGCGGCTTTCTGTGCACGAACGACGATCGCCTGGCGCAGCAGGAAACCAACCTGCTGATTCTGACCGAGGGCTTCCCGACTTACGGGGGGCTGGCGGGCCGCGACCTGGATGCGATCGCGATCGGCTTGGAGGAGGTGCTCGATCCCGATTATTTGCGCTACCGCGCCGTTTCGACGGGATATCTCGGCCGCCACATCGCCGACCACGGCGTGCCCATCGTCGAGCCTCCCGGCGGGCATGCCATCTACATCGACGCTGGCCGCATGCTGCCTCACATTCCCCGCGCGCAGTTTCCGGCACAGGCGCTCGCCGTCGAACTTTACCGGCACGCGGGCATCCGTTCGGTGGAGATCGGGTCGGTGATGTTCGGCGCGGCGGCGCGCCACGAACTGTTGCGGCTGGCGATCCCACGCCGCGTCTATACGCAGAGCCACATCGACTACGTGGTGGAAGCAATCCTGGAGGTAAACGAACGCAAGAATGAGATTCGCGGCATGGAGATAGTGGAAGAGCCGCCGTTTCTGCGGCACTTCAGCGCGCGATTCCGGCAGCTATAATTGGGTGTTCCGCATGGTTTGGGCCGGCCTTCGCATCGCGATTCTCTCCAGCGCTGTCGCAATCCTGTTCGGGCTTTGGCTGGCATGGCTGCTGGCAACGCACGAATTCAGCGGCAAGCGCGCCGTGAGGGCGGTCATCGGGTTCGCTCTGGTGCTCCCCGCGCCAATCGTTTGCTACTACCTGCTGTTCTCTCCGGCCCACCTTTGGTCATGGGGCATGGTCGCTGCCGGCACTCTTTCGGCATTGCCTCTGGTCACGCGGACGGCTCGCGCCGCCTTCTCTTCGGTGAACCCGGTGTATCGAAGGGCGGCGCAGACTCTGGGCGCCTCCGAATGGCGTCTGTTTTGGCGTGTCGAGCTGCCGCTGGCTTTTCATCCGGTTCTCGCCGGCGCGGGCCTGGCGTTCGCGCGTGTGGCCGCCGAACTCGCCGTCCTTACGCTGGTTGCATCGCGGCTCACTCGATGATCGAAGTCCGCATCGGAAAAAAAGCTCCGCCCGCGCTTTCTCTGGACGTGGAGTTTCAGGCCCCGGCTGGCATAACCGTTCTCTACGGGCCGCCCGGCGCGGGGAAGAGCACCGTGCTCGAGGTGCTGGCGGGCTTTGTCCGCCCGAACTCGGGACGCATTCTCGTTGACGACGTTCTCGTGTTCGATGCTACGGCGCGCGTCCATATTCCGGCGCGGCGGCGGAATTGCGGGTACCTCTTTCCGGAAGACGCCCTGTTTCCTCACATGACACTGCAACAGAACGTGGCTTTCGGTGCGCAGGGACCACGACTCGAGCGGCACCGCCGGATCGCCGAGATGCTCGAAAGCTTCACGCTTAGCGAAGCCGCCACGCGCCCGCCGGCTGAGCTTACACAGGAGCAGAGGATTCGCGGCGCGCTCGCACGCGCGCTGCTTGCGGAGCCGAAATTCCTGCTGCTCGACAATCCGGGGATGCCGGCGGCGCTTTTCCGTGATCTTCGTTCCCGATTCGCCGGTCCGATCATCGTCGCCACGCGCGATCTCCAAACGGCCTGCTCAGCCGCCGATCAAATGCTGGTAATGGAATCGGGGCGCATTCTGCAACGCGGCACACCCGGCGAAGTCCTGGATCAGCCCGAATCTGCGGCCGTTGCCCGGCTTCTCGGTGTGCCAAACGTTTTCGAGTGCACCATCTCCGGCCTCGACCCGAGCCGCAACAGCAGCCGCCTGGACACGGAAAACTTCTCGATGACAGGTCCCTACGTTCCGGGCCATTTTCGCGGCGATCGCATTTCGGTTGCGATCCATCCCGCGCGCGTGCGTGTCTGGAATGGTGAAGGTGTACCCGCGGCCGATGCCCTTCGCGTGCAGTTGCTCCGCTCCTTCCAGCACGCGAGTTATGTCCGGCTCGAATTCTCCAGCGGCGTGTTTGCCGATCTCTCCCCAGAGGAGTATGAGCGCAGGAAGCATAATAGAGAATGGCGGGTGGAGTTCCCCCCGGAAGCGCTGCGAATTCTCTAGGTATGCCCCTCAAAACTCTTTCCGAATACGAGCAACTCGCAGAAGCCGCCCACGGCCACCTGTGCGCTGGACAGATTCTCGGCCTGCGCATGGGACTGTACGGCGTCAGGCTCTTGGGCCTGGAAGACCCGGCGGGGGCCGATCGGAAACGGCTGGTCACGTACGTTGAAATCGACCGCTGCGCCACTGATGCCATCCCGGTGGTGACAGGCTGCCGGCTGGGAAAGCGGGCACTCAAGTTTCGCGATTTCGGTAAAGTGGCCGCGACCTTTTGTGATCTTCGCGAGGAGCGAGCAGTCCGGGTGGTAGCCCGCGAGAGTTCGAAGGCCCGCGCGCGAGAAATGTATCCCGAGATCCTCAACAAGAACCAGCAGCAGATGCGTGCATACCGGGAAATGACCGATGCGGAACTGTTCGAGGCGCAATGGGTGCGCGTCGCCATAGGTCCGGAGGATCTGCCCGGGTACAAGGCCCCGCGGGTGGTCTGCGCCGAATGCGGCGAAGGTATCAGCTTCAGGCGGGAGGTGCAGCGCGACGGCCGCACGTTATGCCGCGCCTGCGCAGGGGAGCGCTACTACGAACCCGTCTGATGCTTCGGTACTACATTACCGATAGCCGCGCGGCCGGCGGCATCGAACCCGTCTTGACGTGCGTGGAGCGCGCGCTCGCCTGTGGCGTGGAACGGATCCAGATCCGCGAAAAACATTTGACCGCGCGCGAACTCTACGGTTTGGTCTGCCGCGTACTTGCGCTCGCCAAGACTCGGGGGACGGAGGTCTTGGTGAACTCGCGAACGGATATCGCGTTGGCCGCGGGCGCACACGGAATCCACCTACCGGGAAATTCCATAGCTCCGAAAATTCTACGCGCCATTACGCCGCCCGGATTTCTGATCGGCGTATCGGCGCACTCGGTCGAAGAGTTGCACGCCGCGGAAGCGGAGGGGGCCGATTTCGCGGTATACGGGCCAGTGTTTTCGACAGCATCCAAAGCCGCTTACGGCCCGCCGCAGGGCGTCGCGCGGCTGCACGAGGCAGTGCGTGCGGTTGGGATTCCCGTGCTGGCCCTCGGTGGGATTACACACGAGAATGCGGCAGATTGCCTGGCCGCCGGCGCCGCTGGGATCGCCGCCATTTCTCTTTTTCAGAAGTAACGGAGAGTTCTCGCCCAGTGGCACCTTTGTTGCCTCCGGAGGCAGCGGGCAATCAAGGGGGGCCTTTCATGAAACGAATTGCATCTTTCCTCGCACTTTGCGGTTTAAGCGCGTTTCCCGCACTCGCTCAGTTCTCGCACTTCACCGGTTGGGTGGGGGGCGGATTCACCGAACCGGTGAAAGACATCGGCACTCGCCTCGATATGGGCTGGAACGCCGGCGGCGGCATCGGCATCAACTTCGAACGGCATACCGGGATCCTGGTCGACTTCATGTTCAATGACCTTTCGATCAACAATGCCACCCTGAACGCGATCCAGGTTCCGAATGGCACCAACCGCGTTTGGGGCTTTACGCTGGACCCGATTTTCCACATCACGCCGCGCGGTGAAGATAGTCCGGTCGGCTTGTATGTGACCGGCGGCGGCGGAATCTATCACCGGACGGTAGAGTTCACGCAACCCGCGCTGGCGACGGTGCCCGGTTTCGATCCGTTCTTTGGTACGTTCTTCCCAGCGACCATCGCAACGAATCAGGTGCTGGCATCGTATAGCCAGTACAAAGGCGGACTGGATGTCGGTGCCGGGCTTGACTTCAAGGTGGGGGGCCACGCGAAGCTGTTTGCGGAGGCGCGGTATCACTACATTTTTACGGCGCCGACGCGAACGACGCTGGTGCCGGTGACGTTCGGAATCCGCTGGTAGTGGCTCTTATTACTGCGTGCGACCCGCGCCCTTACCGCACGCGGCTGAAAGGTTTTCTTTCAGGCCCGCCTGTAAGGGGCGGGGTTGCACATCACGGGCGCGGCTGGAGTTCACGCCTGCCGCGCCAGCTCCAGTTTCCTCTGCTTTAGCCACCGTAGCCGGGTTTGATGCTCCTGATATAGCGTTCCGAATCCCGCCCACCAGTATCCCCCAACGAAAAGCGCAAGAAACGGAATCGCGAAGAAGTTACTGGTCTGGATGGCAAACATGATCATCGCGACGAAGTAGAGGCCCGCCAGTATTTCGGCATAGGGAAGCCAGCCGCTACGCCAGCGGTATTTCTTGTTCTCCAGATTGAGCGGCCGCTCGCCTACCGCGTATTTCGGCGTGCGCGCGAAAGCAGTCTGGACGCCGAACAGCGCCTCCAGCACGGCACGCGTGTTGATGACCGTGAGTCCCACGCCCACGGCGATGAGCATGGGCAGCATGAGAATGGAACGCTTCCAGGTCTTGGGATAAAGCTCCCGCTGCGCTACCACGTAGAACAGCGAGACCGACCAAAACGAAGCAACAATCAGCGGCAGATCGATGAAAACCATCTGCCACACGCCCATGTAGAACCGCACAATCATTACCGGCAGCATCAGCGCCGAAACCACGATCATGAGCGGATAGGAAATATTAGGGGTCAGGTGCAGGAACGCCTCGGCCTTGGCGCGTTTGGAAATGCCGGCACGCAGGATGGTAGGTAGAAGCTTCTTGCTCACCTGGGTGAGGCCCTTGGCCCAGCGCGATTGCTGCACCTGGAAGCCGTGCATCTCTACCGGCAGTTCCGAAGGACAATCCAGGCCGGGAAGATAGACGAAGCGCCAGCCCTTCAGTTGTGCGCGATAACTCAGGTCGGTATCTTCCGTAAGGGTGTCGTGCTGCCAGCCGCCGGCATCCTCGATCATGCTGCGGCGAAGGATCCCGGCGGTTCCGTTGAAGTTGAAGAAGTACCCGGCGCGTGAGCGGGCACCGTGCTCGAGGATGAAGTGTCCGTCGAGCAGCATGGCTTCCACCTCGGTGAGGAAGTTATATTCCCGGTTCAAATAGCTCCAGCGCGTCTGCACGACGCCCACTTTGGGGTCCGCAAAAAAGTGGATGGTGCGGTACAGGAACTCCGCGGGTGGGCAAAAGTCCGCATCGAAAATGGCTACGAACTCACCGGTTGCGGTATTAAGCCCTTCCTGAAGCGCGCCGGCTTTGAAACCCTTGCGGTTGTCGCGATGATGATACTCGATTGGGTACCCGATCGCCTGGTACCGCTCGACCAGCGCTTCGGCAAATGGCGCAGTGTCGTCGGTGGAATCGTCCAGAACCTGAATCTGCAGCAGTTCCTTCGGGTATTCGACCTTCAGGACTTCCTCGATCAGCCGCTCCACTACGTAGCGCTCGTTGTACATGGGAAGTTGGATGGTGACGCGTGGAAGGGTTTCGAAGCGCCGCGGCGATGGCTCCGGAGTCACGTTCTTGCGGTGCTTGAAGTAGGTACGTATGACATCGAACCGGTGAATTCCGTACACAGACAGAATTCCGAGCACGGTGAAATACGGGATGAGCATCGCCCAGTCAAACCAACCGAGCTGGTGGATTCCGGCGAATGTGTTATCGAACAGCCCCCGCATCAAGCGAGTAGCAGGAGACACCGCCAGAACTGCCAGAAGCGACGTAGTAATCATAGGAGACGCTTCAGCTGAGAGACGGGAGCCGAGGTCAAAACAAATATTAACAGATGTGCTGCTGAAGATGCTGCGCGAACAGATACGAAGGACGGGGGAGGGGCGGGCCCATGGCCTGCCCCAAAGATAACTTAACGCCAGCTATAGCTGTAATCGCCGCGGAGGTCTTGACGGTCGCGCCAGACATCGGCGTGGTCCCGGCGAATATCGCGTCGCAGCGCGTCGAGCGCGCGTTGATCGCGAGCCAGGTCGGCGGCGTCCCGCGAAGCCGCACCCTGCCGCCCGCACCGGATGTCCTCATTCAGGCGCGCACGATCGCGCGCGATGTCGGCCTCGAGATCATTGACGCGAGCGTAATCCGCCCGCATGTCGCGGTAGTCTCCGCGGATGTCCCTCCGGTCGTGATCGATATCCCGCGAATCCGCGGCGGAAAGTGTGCCTGCGCCCACCGCTAGAACGGCCGCCGCTGCCAATAGATGAAAAGATTTAAATCGCCGCATTGTCCTCTCCTTTTGGAACGCCCTTTGAGCGCCCTCATTGTGAGAAACGCAGCGTCTCGCCCGCTGGTTATTAAAAGATCCGTAACGGTGCGTGAAAAATTTTCAATCGGGCGGCCGGTTCGTAAACGGAAATTCGCGGATGGATTGCACCACTAGATCGGGCGCTTCCATCGGAATGAAATGGGAATACTCGACCAGCAAGCGATCGCGCCCATGTGGAAACTGCAAGGCCAGAGCCGGATCGGTGGGCGAAGTGTTCAAATCGAACAGGCCCGGCGCGCTGGTCGACCCCGCGCGGAGCACCAGCACCGGGATGCCGACTCGCGGAATGATGTCGTGAAGGCCGGCTTCCGCTTCTTTTGAACACTCGTAAATCGAAGCCTCGACTTCCGGAGGGCACGCCAGCACAAATTCGCCGTGTTCGGGAAGCAGGCCGAAAGTGCAGTAATCGCACAAAACTTCGGAGCGCCAATGCTGGAACGGACGGCGATTGCGAAAACGGTGGAACATTTCTTCCGGCGAGGCCCAGCGGTTGCGGCGGCGGCGAATGAACGACGCGTTCACCGGGGGCGTTCCATACGAGTACCGGTCGCGAATCGTCGGATCGATCAGCAGCAGGCCGGCGAATGTGGCGGGCCGCAGTGCGGCTGCCGCGGTGACGCTATGTCCACCCAGGGAGTGGCCGATTCCGAGCGCGCCGTCGATGGCGAGTTTCTCGGCGATCTCCGCAACGTCTTCGGCGAATGCCGGCCAGTGATAGGGCGGCGCGGGCTTGCTGCTGCGGCCGTGCCCGCGCGATTCCAATGCGAGGCACCGGCGGCCCGGAAAGTGCCGGATCACCTGATCCCAGCAGCGTCCGTGAAATCCGGCGGCGTGCGCAAACAGCAGGGGCGGGCCGTCGCCGGGCCAATCCCAGACGGCGAGTGAGAGGCCATCGACCGGAACCTGGAGCAGTTGCGGAGTTCGCTCAACGGGTGGCACCTTGGGATTTTCCCATAGGAATGTAGGCAGCGCCTGGGACACTAGGGAGAGAGGATCGGAGGAGCCGCATGTCGACTGATGCACGCGCGGTGATCGGGTTTGAAGAAGCGATCCGGCGCGCGAATGCCGCTTTCGAGGCAGGCGCGGAGACGGCGTTCGTGGGGGCGCCGCCGCAGGCTGAAGCCTGCCCCACATTTGCATCGCAGAGCTCAGTTAGTGCGACATGGCGTAAACGACGTAGTTGACGCCCAGGCGGATCGCCAAGCCGGAAACCTTCTCCGGATACCGCGGGCTGTCTGCCCATTCCCAGGCGTCGCCGGTATCCTGATTGAAATTGCCGACGATCATGGCCCGGCCTTTATCGTCGTATACGGCCACCCAGCGGGCCACGCGGCCTCCGTTTTTGGAGCCCTCGCGAAAGTGCTCCGCGCCCGGAATGACAAAGCGGTCGTTGATATCGTACACGGTGTGGAAGATCTGGTCGGCATTGTCGATGTCGACGATCGGCCGGTCGGGGAACGCAAACTTGATGCGTTTTTCGAACTCGGCCCATTCGTTGGGACCGTGGAAGTCGTCGGCAAAGAAAAAACCGCCGCGCAGGCAATACTCGCGCAAGAGTTTCGCCTCCTCCTGGGTGAGCCCCCATTCACCCGCTTGCACGGCATAGAGCCAAGGCCAATCATAGGCATCGCCATCTTCCAAAAGCACGGGTTCCTCGACGGAGCGCACGTGGACGCGCGTCAGGCGGCGCAGGGCCTGGGCAAAGTGGCGGTCGGCGCGCGGATAGTCCTGGGTCCATAGCGAAAGACCCTGCCGGAAATCGCCATCGAAGCGGCCGCGATAGCCATCGAGCGGGCCGCCGGGGAACATAAGGCGGGCAAACGTCCACTCCGTTTTCTCGTTCCAGTCCGGTGGGAGAGGGAAGTTGTTGTACTCGACGGCGGGGTACTCCTTGAACGGGCGCTGGAACGCGTACAGGGCGCTGAAAAACGCCAGCCCGCATCCCGCGGTCAGCAGTGCGCTCCGAAGCCTCATACCCTCCCTCCGAGGATAGCACCAGCATATCCAGCGCATTTGTGGGATACGCCTCCGCCTTGGCGAAGCGCCGGCTCGAAATCCGGCATGCGGTATAAAGGATGCTGTATAAAGAAAGAATCCATGGGGATCCGATTGGCATGACGGGCGCAGACCGGGTGAACGTGTTGAACATCGGCCTGATGCTGGTTTCATGCGCGATCGCCGTGTTCCTCCCGTTCGAGCTGTTCCTGTTCGCCTACGCCATACTCGGGCCCGCGCATTACCTGACTGAGATCTCCTGGCTGGAAAAGCGGCAGTTCTTTACGCGCGGCAAGCACGATTTCTGGCTTCTTGGAGCGCTCGCGGCGCTAGTGAGTTTCTCCACTCCGTGGTCGTCCAACACCGCGATCTTCACGCTGCTCGGGCTCGGCGCCGCCCTCCTGATGATGCTTACGGCCAGTACGCAGAACCGTCTTCTTGGACTCGCGCCGGTGATCGCTCTCGCATTTATCCTGGCGGGCACGAACGGGTTTGCGACGGTACTGCTCGCCTTGTTCGTGCCCACGCTGATTCACGTTTACGTGTTCACGGGATTTTTCATGATCTACGGGGCGCTGAAGGAGCGCAGCCGCAGCGGATACCTGGCCTTCACCGTGTTCCTGCTTTGCCCGCTGGTGTGCTGGCTGGTGCAGCCGGGCCGCTACACGCCGAATCCTCACGCGCTTTCCTACTATTGGAACAATAACTTTTCGGTTTTAAACATGACGCTGCTCGGCATCGATCTGCCGCACACCGCCGCCGAGACGCGCAGCGCGCTGCTGCAGGTGTTCTCGTCTCGCGGCGGGCTCATCGTCATGCGCTTCATCGCTTTCGCGTATACGTACCACTATCTGAACTGGTTTTCGAAGACCTCGATCATCCGCTGGCATGAAGTGGGCGGAAAACGTCTGGCTGTGATCATCGGGCTGTGGCTCGGGTCGATTGTGCTTTACCTGTACGATTTCTCGATCGGGTTCAAGTTTCTGCTCTATCTCAGCCTGACGCACGTATACCTGGAATTCCCGCTGAATCACATTTCGATTATCGGCACGTTCCGCGAAGTGCGCGGCCTGTTCAGGGCACCGGCGGCCCCGCCAGTTGCCGCCGCTGCAGGCGCTAAGGCGCGCAGGGCCGGGGCACTGGCTCGCAAGTAACTGTTTTCAGCAACGGCAGCAAAGTCCGCGGTTGCACTTAGCGCCTGCCCGACCATAGCTAGACCCGCGCCATTACTGGCGGAACGCGATCTGGTCGCCGGCGCTCCGGAACACTCACTTCGCAATCGCCGGATTTACATATCCCGCGGGCAGCACCCGATCGGGGTCGGGCCGCACACTCAAGTAATTCACGTGGTCGGTAATCCCCTTCCACCCATGACAGACATCCGGCGGAATGATAATGATGTCGCCCGGCTTGACTGCGCGGACCTGCGCTTCGCTGTCCCGCACCGTTCCGTTCGCACTCGGGCCATTGAGCACCTTATAAGCTTCGCTC
>CAYMHP010000178.1:0-12776 GCA_964390225.1 uncultured Solibacteraceae bacterium | reverse complement strand
GCCGCTTGAGCAAGAGCATGACGGATGTCTATCTGGCCATCGATACTGTCGAGAATCGAAAGGCGGCGCTGAAAGCGATCAAATCGGGCGGCGACACCGTGAACCAACTCGTGCTCGAAGCCGAGCGGCGCGGCGCGGCGATTCAGAAAGAATTGTTCGCGCTCGATCCGCGCGTGATCGAGGTCTATGACTTCGGCGAGGCGGACGGCTACTTCTACGTGGCCATGGAATACGTGGAAGGCCGAAACCTGGCCGAGGTCCTCGCCGCCGAAAACGTCGTCGATGCGTACCGGGCAGCCACCATTGCCCTCGAAGTCTGCGAGCAGCTTGCCATATTCCACGCCTGCGAATCCTCGGTAGTGCACGGCGACATCAAGCCGTCGAATATCCACTTGGGCACGCACGACACGGTGCGGCTGTTGGATTTCGGAATCGCGAAGACATTGCGGGTCGACCGCGACGCCACGGCGCACAGCTTCGGCAGCCCCAGTTATTGCTCGCCGGAGCGGTTGACGCGCTCGGAGGTGGACCAGCAGTCGGATCTCTGGGCGGTGGGCGCGACCTTATATGAAATGCTGGCGGGCGTTCCGCCGTTCCGTGCCGACAGCACGCGCAAGCTGGAGGCGCTGATTCGCTCGGGCCGGCCGCCGCGCGCGTTGCCGGTCTCGTGCCCGAGAGGGCTGCGAGCGATCGTCGCCAAGTCGTTGTCGCCTGAACCGGAGCGGCGGTACGGCTCGGCGCGCGAATTTCAGAACGACCTGCAGTTATTTCTGGAACACAAGCCGACGCTTGCGGAGGTGGAACGGAGAGGCGCGTGGAATCCGAATGCGACCATTGAAGCCGCACGCGAATACGTCCGCAGAGCCACACAGACGGTGCGGCGGGCGCGCCGGTATATGAAAGTCGGCAGCGCGGTGGCGTGGTTCGCCGCGGGTATGGCTTTGTGGATCGGCGGTACCTACGCCTGGCAGGCGCTCCAGGCCAACCACTCCGCACCGGCCGTGGCGAGCAGTCCCGACCTGATGATGCCGATGCTTTACACGGCGGCGGCGGACCGCGTGCTCGATGCGTATCGGAGCAGCTCCGATCCTTCGCTTCATGACTTCGACTGGCAGAAGGCGGAGGTATGCCTGACTCGTGCAGTGGAGCTGGGCAGCGCCGACGACCGCACGCTGGGCAAGTTGGCCCTCAGCCGCGGATATGCCATTCTCGAGCGGCTGGCTGGGGGCCAATACTCGGATACCGGCGCCGAACAGATGCGCGGCAGCGCACGGGACCTGTTCGCCAACGCGGCCGTGGAACTGCCGCAAGATCCCGCGCCGCACCTTGCCTTGGCGCGGATTTACGTGTATTCCCTGCCCAACCTTTCAATGGCAATGACCGAGTTCTCGAATGCGGAGAAGCTTGGCGCCGTGCTGAGCTGGCGTGAAATTGAGCAGCAGGCCGATGCCTACCGGATGCGCGCCGAGCAGGAGGCCAAGGAGCGCAATTGGACGCAACTTACGGCCGATGTGCAGGCCGCGCGGCGCCTATACCAGCGCATTCCGGGATTCGATCAGGCCGATTCGCATTTGTCGGAGCTGGAACGCCTGCATGCGCCTCTCGTGAAGAAGGCCAAGGCTCGGAGGACGGTGCGGTGGCGGTAACCAAGAGCTGGACTACGGCGGGCGCCGCTCCCGTGGTCATTCCGGGAAAACGCCGCCGGAGGCTTCCAATTGATTTTTTCTGGCTGCTGGCCGCTTCGATTCTGGTCGGGGGCGGTCTCGGGATCGTGTACGCGGCCAAGATGCAGGCGTTGTCCGCCGACGCGCAGCGGCTAGAGCGCGGCGAGCTGGTCAACATCAACACGGTCTCCGATCCGGAGCAACTGCTGCCGATGCTGGAAGCGTTTCCCGACCGTGCCGAACTTGCGCAGAAGATCTTTGACGCGGTGGGTAGCCGCCGGCCGCTCAAGAACGCCGGCGCCATCGCCCGCCGTCAGATTCCGCGGCGCATCTTCGCCAGGCTGAAGCCGCTGCTCGTCGTGCGGACGCCGCGCGAGTTTCAAATTGAATTTCTGAATTGGGTGGCGCTTTATTTTGCCGGTTTCTACCTGGTGGCGTTGGTCTGGCGCGTTGCGCGCTTCCACGGCGACCGGTCGTATTTGCCGGCGGTGCATCTGCTCTCCGGTGTAGGCTTCATCCTGATGGTGAGCCTGCGCGACCCGCTGCGCGATACGCTCGAATTCCAGAAATTCGCCGTCGGCGTTTTTCTCGGCTGCATGCTGCTGTGCCTTCCGGCATTTAAGACGTTCGATTACCGCCGGCTCTCGGACTGGTGCTACACCCCGCTGCTCGCCGCACTCGCGCTCTTCGGCCTGCTGGTGCGCTTCGGGAGAGGGCCGGGCGGGTCCGACATCAAAGTGAACCTCGGCCCATTTCAACCGGTGGAAGCAATCAAAATCTTACTCGTTTTGTTTCTGGCCGGGTACTTCACGCGGAATTGGGAGCGGCTGCGCGATTTGCGGGAGAAGCGATTCCTTCGCGGGTTCTGGCGCCGCTTCGGCGTGCCGCGGTTCGATCATCTCCTGCCCGTAATGGCGGCAGTGGCGATCGCAGTGGTGCTGTTTTTCCTTCTGAAGGATTTGGGACCGGCACTGGTCACGTTCTTCGTATTCCTGGCTATGTTCGCGGTGGCGCGCGGCAAGCCCGGCTTGGCGATACTCGGGCTGGTGCTGATGGTTGCGTCGGTGGCGGTGGGATATCGCATCGGCAAGCCGCCCACAGTCGTCGACCGCATCAATATGTGGGTCTCTCCCTGGGATAACGATGTACACGGCGGCAATCAACTGGCGCATGCGCTTTGGGCATTCTCGACAGGCGGTCCGTACGGCTCGGGGCCGGGCTGGGGTGACCCGGAACTCATCCCGGCAGGTAACACCGACCTCGTGCTGCCCGCGATCGGCGAAGAGTGGGGCTTTGCCGGAGTCGCCGGAGTGTTTCTGCTGTTCGCGTTTCTGATCTCGCGCGCGCTGCGGACGGCAGTCCACTCGGCGACCCACTTCGGATTTTTCCTCGCCGTGGGATTGGCGAGCCTCATCGCCTTCGAGATGCTGTTGATCAGCTCCGGAGTGCTGGGCGCGCTGCCGCTTTCGGGCGTCGTCTCGCCGTTTCTGAGCTCGGGCAATACGGCGATGATCGCGAATTTCCTGGTGTTCGCACTACTGATCTCGATTTCGGCGGATCAGCGCGAGGGCGAGCCGGAAGTTCTGCTGCGGCAACCCACACGCTGGCTGAAGGGCGTGCTTGCCGCGGCCGCCGTGGTCCTGCTGGTGATAGCCGCGCGTTACCAGGTGGTCAAGGACGCCGAATACCTGGCGCGCGACGCGCATTCGTTCGAAGAGGACGGCGTCAAACGGCCGCAACACAACCCGCGGATGAATTCGATCGCGCGCGAGATTCCTCGGGGCAGTATCTACGACCGCAACGGAATTCCCGTGGCGACGAGCGATTGGGCCGAGTTGCAACGCCACCGCGACGACTACGCCAAGCTGGGTGTTTCGCTCGATCAGGCGGTTTCGAAGTACGACAGCCGGCATTATCCATTCGGCGCGGCGCTCGCGCACGTGGTCGGCGATCTGCGTACCGGCGAAAATTTCCACGCCACGAACGCGTCCCTCGTCGAGCACGATTCGAACCAGAAGCTGCAGGGATATGAGTACCCGGAGCTGGCGTCGCTGGTGCGCTATCGCCACCAACCCGGGAACCCGGCGCTTGCGCGCGTGTTGGCTCGCGACCGCAACATTCACCTGACCCTCGACGTGCGGCTGCAATTGCAGGCGGAAGAAATTCTGCAGCGCCGGTTGCGGGAGGCGCATGTGGACAAGGGTTCGGTAGTGGTGATGGATGCAGCCGGCGGCGGTGTGCTGGCCATGATCAGCGCTCCGGCGCCCGATCCACCGGGCGGCCGCACCGCCACGCCGACCCCCGACGAATTGCTCGACCGCGCGCGCTACGGACAGTATCCTCCGGGCTCGACGTTCAAGCTGGTGACGGCGATCGCCGCGCTGCGCGGCAATCCAGGTTTAACGCATCGCACGTATATCTGCCACAGCCTGCCGGGCGGCCGCGCGGGAATCACGATTCCTGGCTGGAATCGCCCGATCAAGGACGATATCGGCGACCACGCGCACGGCACGCTGGATATGGAGCGCGCCATCGTGGTTTCCTGCAACGCGTACTTCGCGCAACTCGGCGTGCATGATGTCGGCTCCAAAGCGCTGGCCGAAACCGCGGCGGAGATGGGGATCTCGACCGGCGACGCGAAGGAACTGCGCCAGGCCCTGCCGTTCGCCGCCTATGGACAGGGGCCGGTGCTCGTCTCGCCGTTTAAGATGGCGCGGGTGGCCGCGACCATCGCCGCGGGCGGCCGCATGCCGGAGGGCCGCTGGATCGCCGACGAAAGCAACCCGCGCACGGACGCTCCGCTCGAAGTCATTCCGCCGGCCCAGGCGGCGTTTCTCGCGCACGCCATGCGCCGCGTGGTAACCGAGGGCACGGCGCGCCGGCCGATGGCGGGCAGTCCACTCAGCCTTGCCGGGAAGACCGGGACAGCGCAGCTCGATTCCGGCCTGCCGCACGCCTGGTTCACGGGTTTTGCGCCGTACGATGGCGATGCTTCGCGGCGTCTCGCGTTCGCTGTCCTGGTGGAGCACGGAGGATACGGTGCGCGCGCGGCGGCGCCGATCGCCCGCGATGTCATGGAGGCTGCACAGAAACTGGGCTTGGTGCCGTAAAGGTACGAAATGAACTTCACCGACTTTTTGGAAAAATTCGGCCGGACAGTGTTTGAAGCCCCGTTGCGGCCAGGGGGCGAGGAACCTCCGGAATTCGCCGAGATCCGTTTGGCCGTCCTCGACCACGCTCGGGAGAAAAGCTATCGCTCCGGCGGCAAGAAGGTTTTTCCCTTCGACTTGCTGCGGGTGGAACTGCGCGGCGTCGAGGAGAGCCGCCGATCGCTGTTCTCAGGACAGTTTTTCCGCAAGTACTTGGAACAGGAGGTGCGCCAGTCGCTCGCAAACGCGGGTTGCCGCCATCCGGAGAACCTGCGCGTCGATGTCGAGGCCGTGCCGGGAATGCCCGGGCCCAGCGAAGAGTGGCTGCGCGTCGAAGCCGGACAGCAGGACGCATCCGGCGCCAAGCGCGCGCCCAGGCTCGTAGTGCGCGAGGGAACCGCGAACGTGCCGGAGATCCGGCTCGACAAGGCCCGCACCAATATCGGGCGTGCCGTCGACGTGGTGCGCTCCGAGGGCCTGTTCCGGCGCAACGATCTGGCGTTCGCGGAGGATACTGAGGTCAATCGCTCCGTCTCGCGCGAGCATGCCCACATCCTCTTCGACAAGGCCACGGGCGAATGCCGGCTGTTTAATGACCGCTGGTACGCGCTGGGCGGCCACGATTGCGGCATTTGGATCGTGCGCGAAGGAATGAGCCTCGAAGTGCACCGTAACTCGCGCGGAGCCAAGCTTGAACCGGGAGACGAGATCCATTTCGGCCAGGCGGTGGTCATCTTCGAGGATTAGCGGCCGCATAACAATTTCTTTACAATCAAGTCCCCGCCGGGCGTTTTTACAAAGTTTTTACAAGTCCGCAACTACCTCCTTCCGGGATGCCCGTAGCATGGCCTTATACCGGCATTTCTAGAGGAGGGCAATGATGGGACCGCTTCCGCAGGAAGGAACAAAGGCTCAGCCGTATACTGACGAGCATCTGGCCGTCGATTTTCAAAATCAGAGGGCCGCGCTGGATGGACAGCGCATCGTTCTGACGCGAAAAGAATACGACCTGCTGGCACTATTGGTGCGGCACGCGGGCGAGATTATTCCGCGGGAGGCCCTGCTCATGCGCGTCTGGGGTTACAGCACGGAGATTCGAACGCGCACCTTGGATGTGCATATCCGGCGTCTTCGCAAAAAGCTAGGCGTGTACGCCGATCAATACATCGAGACGATCTTCGGAATCGGCTACCGCTTCCAGCCGTTCCACGCGCCGCGATTCTTTAAGCCGCTGGAGCCACCCGCCTTCGCGCTCGGCGCGTAAAATGGGAACCCCCGGCGTGACCGCCGGAGCTGAAAAGCGAACGCAGACCACAGTTCAGCGCTGCCCGTGAGGGCGAGGGTTGCAGTTCGCCAAAAAAGCGCGGCCGGGGCGGCCCTGCTCAGGGAGCGATCTCCTCGAGGCTCTGATCCCGGGTCTCGATCATGCGGCTCGCGGCCAGCGCTCCCAAGACACTGATTCCCGCGAATAGCAGGAACACCGAGGCGATGCCGTTGGCGGCCACCATGAAGCCGACCACGGTGGGGCCGACCGCCGAGGCGAGACGCAGCCAGGAAGTCGCCAGCCCGGTGCCAATCGCGCGCATGCGCGTCGGATAGACCTCGGGAGTGTAAAGATACAGGACTGCGTTCGCCGATCCCACAATCCCGTAGCTCAGCGTGCTGAACGCGATCACAAAAGCGACGTGCCGCGCTCCGAGCAGGCCGAGCGTACCGAGCAGCGCGCCTCCGGCCACGAAACAGGCGAGCGTCCACTTGCGGCGGCCGATGCGATCGATCGAGAACGCGCAGATCAGCACCAGGACCACTTGCGCGACGTTTGTCATGGAGGCGGCGCGCAACGATTGCCGCAGGTCCAGGCGATAAACGGTGTTGTAGAGACTGGGCAGCCAGTTGTTGAGGCTGTTGGCGACGAAGTAGGCGCTGGCCCATAGCGCCCAAACAATCAGGGTCCGGCCGCGATAGAAGCTCGAAAGCAATTCGCCCCAGCGCGTGCTTTGCGTTGAGGCGGGTGGCAGTGCGACGGAAAGGGGCGACGGGAGTGCGCCGCCGGCGGTCGCCTCCATCTCCGTGACTGTGGCGTCGGCCTCGGCGAGCCGTCCTTTGGAGATCAGCCAGCGCGGCGATTCCGGCAGCCGCAGCATCAGTACGGTAATCACCAGGCACGGAATACTGCCCACCAGGAATATGGCTTGCCAGCCGAACGCCGGTACAAGCCATGCGCCCACCTGGCCTGTAGCCATGAGACCGACCGGAAAGATGATTTCGTACACCAGAAAGAACCGCCCGCGGCCGTGGGCCCGCGACAGTTCGCTGATGTACGTGGCAGCCACGGGCATTTCGCCGCCGATCCCAATTCCTTGCACGAGGCGGCAAATCAGCAGCGCGGAGAAATTGCCGGCCAGTGCGCAACCGAGGCTCATGACGGACATGATGGCGACGGCGATGGCGGCGCTGGGCACGCGTCCGTGTCGCTCCGCGAACCAGGTGAATAGAAAAGCGCCAATCAGTTGCCCTACGTAAGCCGAGGCGATCAACACTCCAACCTGAGCGGGCGAGATACGCCACAACCGGATCAGCACGGGAAGGGCGAACGCCAGCGAGAGAGCGCTGAAAGCATCGAAGAAAGTGGCGCTGCCCATCACCACCCGCGGCTTCACGTGCCAGCGGGTGAACGGGACGCGCTCGATGCGGGCAATCAACAGGGCGGCATCGACGGCGGGCGCCGCAATGCGTGCGCCGGCCCGGCCGTCAGGCATATTGCGTTTCCGTCGGGCTCAACGGCACATTCCACGCATCGTAGCCGTACAGCCAGCTCGTATCGTCGTCGCCACCCTTCATCCAGGTGTTCGCGCTGGAAATCGCCTGGATGCGCGAGGTGCGCGGTTTGCGGTGTGCCTCGTAGCGCCGGAAGGCGCGCTCGATATCCTCTCCCTCGACGTCCTCGAGGCAGCGAGCCAGGATGGCTGCATCTTCAATGGCTGTGGCGGCGCCCTGCGCCATGTAGGGCGTCATCGGGTGGCAAGCATCGCCCAGCAGCACGACGGGGCCATCGCTCCAGCGGGGCAGCGGCTCGCGCTCCAGGATGGCCCATTTGTGGCAATCGGGGCAGGCATTTAGTACGCGGCGCACATCTTCGTGAAAACCCTCGTAAGCCGCGCGTAACTCCCTCACATCGCCTTTGGCCGACCAGGATTCGCGGGTCATCCACTCGGCAGGCTCGGGAACGCTGGTCACGAAGTATAGCTGGTTGCGATCGGCCCGCGTGTAGTAGATGACGATGTGGCGGTCCGGCCCCCACCACTTCGTCCGCGACCGCCCTATATCGAAACCGTTCATCAGAGCGAAGGAGAAGACCGCGCGATACGCAATGCGGCCCTTATGGATCGGCGCATCGGGGCCGACGATGATGTCGCGCACCACCGAATGGACGCCATCCGCGCCGATCACCGCATCGGCCTGGGCGCGTGTACCGTCGGCGAAGGCGAGCTTGACCTGGCTGCCGTGCTGCTCCAGGCCGACGAGTTCCTTGTTTAGAACGATGCACTCCCGGGGAAGCACGGAGACCAGGGCCTCGTGCAGGTCGGCGCGGTGCATGCACAGGTACGGCGCGCCAAAGAGGGTCTCGGGCATCGGCAGCTCGCGCATGATTCTTCCGGTATCCCACTCGCGATTGAGGTGAGAGTACGGCTCGAAGGCGACCCGCCGCAGCCGTTCTTCCACGCCGATGCCGCGCAGCACCTTCATCGAGTTGGGCATCATCTGGATGCCCGCTCCGATGCGCGTGAACTGGCCCGCCTGCTCATAGACGCGCACGTCGAAACCCGCCTGGCGCAGCGTGGCGGCGGCGGTCACGCCGCCCATGCCGGCTCCCACGATTGCAAACGAGCGTTTGTGCAATCCCCCTGGCATTTGCGCCCTGCAGCAGCCAGTTAGATTATCATGTCCGGGGTTTCGACCCTCTGAGCACCCTAATTCCGGCCTGTGATAACCTTGGTCCAAGGGGGCGTTTGCGCCGCCCAGCCACCTTTTCAAGGTGTCCGCACTCGCTGAGGGCCTTGTATGCCGAAGATCAGCCTCAACTTAAACGGAAAGCATACGGAGGTTCCGTACGAGTCCGGCATGCACTTCCTGGAAGTGCTGCGCGAGCAGTGCGGCGTCGTTTCCCCTAAGAACGGCTGCGCGCCTGAGGGCACCTGCGGCTGCTGCGCCGTCCTGGTAGACGGGCAGCCGGTGCTGGCTTGCCTGCGCAAGCCCGAACACATGCAAGGCCGCGAGGTGGTGACCCTCGAAGGCTTGCCGGAAGAAATGCGCCGCAGCATGGGGGAGGCGTTCGTTCTCGAAGGTGGCGTGCAGTGCGGTTTCTGCATTCCAGGCCTGTTGATCCGCACGTCCGCCCTGGTGCGCAAAGGCGCGACCGAGGACCGCGATGCTGTGGCGCGGGCACTTTCCGGACATCTGTGCCGCTGCACCGGCTACCAGCGCATCCTTGACGGCATTCAAACCGCCGGTGAAGCGTGGAACAACGGAGGATCGCTGCCGCGAAGCGAGCCGCGGCGGCATTTCTATTTCGGCGAAGAGTTCGGATTGCACCGCACCACATCGGAGAACGGCAACCCGAACGGCGTGGGCAAGTCGCTGCCGAAGTATTACGGATTCGAGCAGGCTCTGGGCGAGCGCCCGTTCGTCGACGACATGCGCGTGCCCGGGATGCTGCATGCCGCGCCGGTGCTCAGCGAACATCCACGAGCCAAGGTCCTGTCGATTGAAACTTCCGAGGCGCTCGCGATGACGGGGGTGGTGCGGATTCTGACCGCGCCCGATGTTCCCGGGCAGCGCGGTACCGGCCTGAACATTCCCGACCTGCCGATCTTCGTGGCCGTTGGCGAAACCACCTGCTGCGTCGGAGACATGCTAGCGCTGGTGGTTGCCGACACCATGTTTCACGCGCGCCAAGCCGCAGAGAAAGTGCGGGTCGAATATGAAGTATACGAGCCGGTGACGGACCCGTTTGAGGCGCTCAAGCCAGATGCTCCCCAGGTGCACGCGCCGGGCAACCTGCACGTCCATCCGAACCTGCTCGACCGCACGGCGTTTTCGCGCGGCGACGTGGACGCCGCGCTCGCAGCCTCGGCCTACGTCATCGATCAGACGTTCTCTACACAGCCGATCGAGCCCGCGTTTCTGGAGCCGGAGGCCTGCCTCGCACTGCCCCAGAGCGGCGCTATCAAGGTCTATAGCCAAAGCCAGGGCTCCACATACGATCAGAGTCAGATCGCCAAAGTTCTGAACATCCCGCAGGACCAGGTGGAAATCGAGCTGGCGGCGAGCGGCGGGGCCTTTGGCGCGAAGGAAGAGCTATCGATTCAGGCGCAGACCGCGCTCGCCGCGTTCCTGCTGGGCCGGCCCGTCAAATGCGTTCTCACCCGCAAGGAATCGACACAGCTTCACCCCAAGCGCCATCCCATGGTGATGCACTACACGGTGGGCGCCGACGCCGAGGGGCGCCTGCTCGCTGTGCGCGCTCGTATCGTCGGCGATACCGGCGCTTATGCCGGCACCGGGGGCAAGTGCTTGTTGCGCGCGGCGTGCCACTCTTGCGGTCCGTACCGTGTACCGAACGTCGATATCGAATCGAAAGCCGTATTCACAAATAACCCGACCAGCGGCGCGATGCGCGGCTTTGGCACCAACCAGGCGCACTTTGCCATGGAAGGCATCATGGACATGCTGGCGGAAAAGGTCGGGGTGGATGGTTACGACATCCGCGAGCGCAACGTTCTGCTTCCGGGCGACCTCTTCGCGACCGGCCAGGTAATGCGGGGGAGTTGCGGCATTCTCCAGACGCTACAGGCCGTGAAGGACATCTATAAGGGCGCGAAGTATGCCGGCATCGGCTGCGGTATCAAGAGCACGGGCATCGGCAACGGAACCATCGACAGCGGGCATGCCGTCATTCGCGTGCTGGAAGGCGGCCGCCTGGAAATTCTGACGGGCTACACGGAGATGGGGCAGGGGGTATTCACCACGATTCGCCAGGCGGTGTGCGAAGAGACGGGCTTGCCCATCGATCGCATGAGCGTCCGCTGGGACAAAGAGATGGGCGCCAAGTGCGGCGAGACCTGGGCCTCGCGCGCTACCACGCTGAGTTGCGCGGCATCGCAACGCGCGGCGAGCCAACTGGCCGCGGACCTGAAGACATCGACTATCGAGGAGTTGGCTGGCCGCGAATACCGCGGAGACTACGTCTGCAACTTCACCACCAAGCCGGGAACTCCCGAAGCGCTCACCAACCCGACCACACACCTGACCTTCAGCTACGCCACGCAGGTCGTGATTTTGGGCGAGGACGGCCGTATCGAACGGGTGGTCGCCGCCCACGACGTCGGCCGCGCCATTAACCCGAAGGCCTGCGCCGGGCAGATCGAGGGCGGCGTTCACATGGGCTTGGGCTATGCGCTTTCCGAGGATTTCACCTGCACCGACGCGCGGCCGGACTCCCTGCTGTTGCGCGACTGCGGCATTCTGAAGGCGAAAGACACACCGCCCATCGACGTCATCCTGATCGAGGTGCCGGATGAAATCGGTGGCTATGGAGCCAAGGGCGCTGGCGAAATCGGCCTGGTTCCCACGGCGGGAGCGGTCGCTGGCGCGCTCTATGCGTATGACGGCATCCGCCGCTTTAGTCTCCCGATGCAGGATGCACCCGCAGCGCAGCCGTCGGTCCCGAAGTCCCGCAAAAAGCGGCTCGCCCTGGTCAAGGCATAATCACGCGCGTTAAAGCCATCGCAACGTCGATTCTGACCGGTTGGGCCGTCCTTGGGCTCGCCTACCTGATTGGCGTGCCGCTGACCGGAGCGCTGGGCCGCTGGCTGGGTGCAAGTTGGATTCCCACCGTCCTACTGGCCTTTGATGCGGCGGTATTCGCCGCCGCGGGTTGGCTGATTGGCTGGCTGCATCGCGCCAACCCAATGATTGGCGTACTCGCATTCGCGGTGACGCTCGCCTTCGGCGATTTGACTCCTGTGTTCGCCATCAACGTACCCTGGCTCGTGCGCCTCGCACGCGATACGTTCGGCGACTCTCTCTATCTGAAGTCATTCGCCGCGACCGCGGCTACTCACATTTTTCTATTCGCCACCCTGTTCGCCGGAGGGTTCGCGAGCAGGCCCCGTCCGAAGGCAGTCTCCATCGTTGGGTAAGACTCGTCCCCGATCCGTCATGCCGCAGTTCCGGCTTCCCCGAAAGCCTCGTCCAGCCGGAACCGGCCGTCACTGGTGCGGCGGAAAGCATAGCGCCCCGAAACGTGGTACCATCTGTAACTCAACTTGACCAGAAGTGTGCCGGTGGGCTATCCTAAGTCCAATCTGCGACTACGGCAATCCCACTAATACCCCCACCATGGAGGATGGATGAGTCCGCAAGAAGTGTTGGAATTTGCCAAGAAAAACGATGCCAGGCAGCTCGATCTGCGCTTTACCGATATCCCGAGCTTGCAGCACCACGTCTCCTACCCGATCAACGAACTGGAGCTAGATAGCTTCGAAGAGGGTTTCGGGATGGATGGATCGAGCATTCGCGGTTGGGCCGCGATCCACGAGAGCGACATGCTCTTGATCCCCGACCCGAACACCGCATTCATGGATCCGTTCGCCGAGACCCCGACGCTGGTCATGTACGGCGACGTCAAGGATCCGATCACCAAGCAGCGCTATGAGCGGGATCCCCGGTGGATCGCTCAGAAGGCTGAGCTGCACTTGAAGAATAGCGGCGTCGCCGATACCGCCTACTTCGGCGCCGAAGCCGAGTTCTTCATTTTCGATAACGTTAGCTTCGATCAGAATCAGCACTCCGGCTATTACTTCGTCGACGCGGAAGAGGGCCGTTGGAATTCGGGCCGCAAGGAAAACAACCTCGGCTACCGCCCCCGCTACAAGGAAGGCTATTTCCCGGTTCCGCCCAC